>NZ_QTQF01000030.1:0-103868 GCF_003854235.1 Burkholderia sp. Bp8998 | reverse complement strand
GCCTTGCAAATCTCACAACACCGTTTCAGCTATCGAGCCTTGCTGCACAAGCCTTTGCGAATTGTTCAAGGCCGACTCTGTACGTCGAGCTTCAGTTCGTCGATCATCCGTTCGCGCATCACGAACTTCTGCACCTTGCCCGTCACCGTCATCGGCAACTCGTCGACGAAGCGGATGTAGCGCGGAATCTTGTAGTGCGCGATCTGGCCGTTGCAGAACGCGCGCACGTCATCCTCGGTCATCTGCTCGTCCGCGCGCAGCACGATCCACGCGCACAGCTCCTCGCCGTACTTCGCATCGGGCACGCCGAACACCTGGGCACTCTGAATCTTCGGATGCCTGAACAGGAATTCCTCGATCTCGCGCGGATACACGTTCTCGCCGCCGCGGATCACCATGTCCTTCAGCCGGCCGACGATGTTGCAGTAGCCGTCCGCGTCGAGCGTCGCGAGGTCGCCGGTATGCATCCAGCCGTCGACCAGCACCTCGCGCGTCTTCGCGTCGTCGTCCCAGTAGCCGAGCATCACCGAATAGCCCTTCGTGCACAGCTCGCCCGTCGTGCCGACCGGCACGACGTCGCCGTTCGGATCGACGATCTTCACCTCAAGATGCGGCTGGATGCGGCCGACCGTCGTCGTGCGCTTCTCGAGCGGATCGTCGGTCGAGCTCTGGAACGACACGGGGCTCGTCTCCGTCATCCCGTACGCGATCGTGATCTCGGACAGATGCATCTGCGACACGACGCGCTTCATCGTCTCGATCGGGCACGGCGAACCGGCCATGATCCCGGTGCGCAGCGTCGACAGGTCGAACTTCGCGAAGTCCGGATGATCGAGTTCCGCGATGAACATCGTCGGCACGCCGTGCAGCGCGGTACAGCGTTCGTCGGCGACGGCCGCGAGCGTGGCGACCGGATCGAACGCCTCGCCGGGGAACACCATCGCCGCACCCTTCGACACGCATGCGAGCACGGCCAGCACCATCCCGAAGCAGTGATACAACGGCACCGGGATGCAGAGCGAATCCTGTTCGGTGAAGCGCATCGCCATCGCGATCGAGCGCGCGTTGTTGACGACGTTGCGGTGCGTGAGCGTCGCGCCCTTCGGGCTGCCGGTGGTGCCGCTCGTGAACTGGATGTTGATCGGATCGGTGGCCGCGAGCGTCGCGCCGATCGCGTCGAGCCGCGCGACATCGAGCGTGTCCCGGCCGCGCGCCATTACGTCCGCGAAGCGGAACATGCCGGCCGGCGCGACCTCGCCCATCGACACGACCGTGCGCAGGCTCGGCACGCGCGCCGCGTGCAGGTCGCCCGGCGTCGCGCTTGCGAGCTCCGGCGCGATGGTCTGCAGCATCTCGACGTACGCCGACGTCTTGAAGCGCTCGGCCGCGATCACCGCCTTGCAGCCGACCTTGTTCAGCGCGTATTCGAGTTCCGCGAGCCGGTAGGCCGGGTTGATGTTGACGAGGACCGCGCCGATGCGCGCGGTCGCGAACTGCGTAAGCAGCCATTCGCTGCGGTTCGGCGACCAGATGCCGACGCAATCGCCCTTCACGATCCCGAGCGCGGCGAGGCCGGCCGCGAGCACGTCGACCTCGTGCGCGAATGCGCGCCAGGTCCAGCGCACCTGCTGTTCGCGGAACACGACGGCCGGACGATCGGGGACACGGCCGGCCGTGTCGAGCAGGAACCGGCTGATCGTCGCTTCGGATAGCGGCACGTCGGTCGCGCCGCGCACGTACGACAGTCCGTTTTCGGGCGCGATCAACGCCCCCTTTCCAAGGTCTGCTGCCATCGATGTCTCCGTCCGTTTTTGTCTGATCGGGCAGGCGCGCGGTTGACGCACGCGCCGGCTCCGCCGCGAACGCGGCGCGAACTTCTGATCGGATGATGCCGCGCTTCGCTGACGATACTCTGACATCGAATCGCGGCGGACGGATGAAATAGCACGACCGGACGATATGACCCGGCCCCGCAAAAAACAGACGAAAACGACGGACGAAAAAAAAGCAGCCCGAAGGCTGCTTTCTTTCGCGGGATACGCGCGCGCGGCTCAGTGCCGGCTGCGAATCTTCGCCAGACGCTGGATCGCCTCGAGCTGCGCCATCGCGGTCGCGAGCTCGGATTGCGCCTTTGCGAGGTCGAGGTCCGACTTCGCGTTCTGCAGCGTTTCCTCGGCACGCTTGCGTGCTTCCTCGGCTTTCGCCGCGTCGAGGTCCTTGCCGCGGATCGCGGTATCGGCGAGCACCGTCACGGCGCCCGGCTGCACTTCGAGAATGCCGCCCGCGACGAACACGAATTCGTCGTTGCCGCCCTCGACTTCGATGCGCACCGCACCCGGACGAATCCGCGTGATCAGCGGCGTGTGACCCGGCAGAATGCCCAGCTCACCCGTTTCGCCCGGCAGCGCGACGAATTTCGCCTCGCCCGAGAAGATCTGCTCTTCCGCGCTGACGACGTCTACTTTGATGGTTGCCATATCGACTCCTGGTTGAGCGTGTTGCGGTCGGCGCGACCGGCCGTGAAGCAAATCGACAACAGCGATTCACTACACCGTGGCCGGATCGCGCCAGCGTGCTACCACTCAGCCTTTACTGGATCTTCTTGGCCTTTTCGAAGGCTTCGTCGATCGTGCCGACCATGTAGAACGCCTGTTCCGGCAGGTGGTCGCACTCGCCGTCGACGATCATCTTGAAGCCACGGATCGTTTCCTTCAGCGGCACGTACTTGCCCGGCGAGCCCGTGAACACTTCCGCGACGTGGAACGGCTGCGACAGGAAACGCTGGATCTTACGCGCACGTGCGACCGACAGCTTGTCTTCCGGCGACAGTTCGTCCATGCCCAGAATCGCGATGATGTCGCGCAGTTCCTTGTAGCGCTGCAGCGTCTGCTGAACGCGACGGGTGATCGAGTAGTGCTCTTCACCGATCACGTTCGGGTCGATCTGGCGCGACGTCGAGTCGAGCGGGTCGACCGCCGGGTAGATACCCAGCGAAGCGATGTCACGCGACAGAACGACGGTTGCGTCCAGGTGGCCGAAGGTCGTAGCCGGCGACGGGTCGGTCAAGTCGTCCGCAGGGACGTACACGGCCTGGACCGACGTAATCGAGCCCTTCTTGGTCGACGTGATGCGCTCTTGCAGCTTGCCCATTTCTTCAGCCAGCGTCGGCTGATAGCCCACTGCCGACGGCATACGGCCGAGCAGTGCCGACACTTCGGTACCGGCCAGCGTGAAACGGTAGATGTTGTCGACGAAGAACAGCACGTCGAGGCCTTCGTCACGGAAGTGCTCGGCCATCGTCAGGCCGGTCAGCGCGACGCGCAGACGGTTGCCCGGCGGCTCGTTCATCTGGCCGTACACCAGCGCGACCTTGTCGAGAACGTTCGAGTCCTTCATTTCGTGGTAGAAGTCGTTCCCTTCACGGGTACGCTCGCCCACGCCCGCGAACACGGAGTAACCACCGTGTTCCTTCGCGATGTTGTTGATGAGCTCCATCATGTTGACGGTCTTGCCCACGCCGGCACCGCCGAACAGGCCAACCTTGCCGCCCTTCGCGAACGGGCAGATCAGGTCGATAACCTTGATACCCGTTTCGAGCAGTTCGGTCGACGGCGACAGTTCGTCGAACGCCGGAGCCTTCTGGTGGATCGAGCGCGTATGTTCGCTTTCGATCGGACCGGCTTCGTCGATCGGACGGCCGAGCACGTCCATGATACGACCGAGGGTCGGCTTGCCGACCGGCACCGAAATCGGCTTGCTCGTGTTCTTCACGGTCAGGCCGCGGCGCAGGCCGTCGGATGCACCCAGACAAATGGTACGGACCACGCCGTCGCCCAGCTGTTGCTGGACTTCGAGCGTCAGTTCCGAGCCATCGAGAATGAGCGCGTCGTAGATCTTCGGCATGCTGTCGCGCGGGAATTCCACGTCGATAACGGCGCCGATGCACTGTACGATCTTGCCTTCTACCAAAGCAGCAGTACTCATCGCTTTTCCTTTAAATACCTGATTCTTTACTCGCGCAAAGGCGCAGTTGTCGTCCCGGGCGCGCGCTTAAACAGCGGCTGCGCCGCCGACGATCTCCGACAGTTCTTTCGTGATCGCGGCCTGACGGCTCTTGTTGTACACGAGCTGCAGTTCGCTGATCACCGTCTTCGCGTTGTCGGACGCGGCCTTCATCGCGACCATGCGCGCCGATTGCTCGGACGCCATGTTTTCCGCGACGGCCTGGTACACCAGCGCCTCGACGTAACGCACGAGCAGTTCGTCGACGACTGCCTGCGCGTCCGGCTCGTAGATGTAGTCCCACGACGTGGCCGGCGTACCGTCATCGGCTTCGAAGTGTTCCGACGACAGCGGCAGCAGCTGCTCGATCACGGCTTCCTGCTTCATCGTGTTGACGAAGCGCGTGTAAGCGATATAGACCGCCGACAGCTTGCCTTCCGAGTACAGATCGAGCTGCGTCTTCACAGCGCCGATCAGCTTGTCCAGATGCGGGGTGTCGCCGAGGTGCACGACCTGCGACAGCACCTTCGCGCCGAAGCGGTTCAGGAACCCGAGGCCCTTGCTACCGATCGCGGTGGCTTCGACCTTCTGGCCCTTCTCTTCCAGCTCCTTGAACTTCTGCACCGTCGCACGCAGCACGTTGGTGTTCAGACCACCGCACAGACCCTTGTCCGTCGTGACGAGGATGATGCCGGCCGTGTTCGTGCCTTCGTTCGCCACCATGAACGGGTGGCGGTACTCCGGGTTCGCGCGGCTCATGTGCGCGGCGATGGCACGGACCTTGTCCGCATACGGACGAGCGGCGCGCATGCGTTCCTGCGCGCGACGCATCTTCGATGCGGCCACCATCTCCATCGCCTTCGTGATCTTGCGCGTGTTCTGCACGCTCTTGATCTTGCCGCGAATTTCCTTCATTCCAGCCATAGCTTGCTCCTTGACCGAAGCGGCGCGGGCGCATCAGCACCCGCGCGGCCTCAGTGTGTCACTCGCGGATCAATAGGCACCGGACTTCTTGAAGGATTCGATCGCCGAGCGCAGTGCGCCTTCGTCGTCCTTCGAGAGATCCTTGGTGTCCTCGATGCGCTTGATGAGGTCAGCGTGGCTGGTCTTCAGGTTGTCGCGCAGGCCCTTCTCGAACGACAGCACTTGCTTGACGTCGAGATCGTCGAGGTAACCGTTGTTCGCGGCGTACAGCGACACGGCCAGTTCCCACACCTGCAGCGGCTGGTACTGCGGCTGCTTCAGCAGTTCCGTCACGCGGCGGCCGCGCTCGAGCTGCTTGCGGGTCGCTTCGTCGAGGTCCGATGCGAACTGCGCGAATGCGGCCAGTTCACGGTACTGCGCGAGGTCGGTACGGATACCGCCCGACAGCTTCTTCACGACCTTCGTCTGAGCGGCGCCACCGACGCGCGACACCGACACGCCGGCGTTGATTGCCGGGCGGATGCCTGCGTTGAACAGGTCGGTTTCCAGGAAGATCTGGCCGTCGGTAATCGAGATCACGTTCGTCGGAACGAACGCGGTCACGTCGCCAGCCTGCGTTTCGATGACCGGCAGTGCCGTCAGCGAGCCGCTCTTGCCCTTCACTTCGCCGTTCGTGAACTTCTCGACGTACTCTTCCGACACGCGAGCAGCACGCTCGAGCAGACGCGAGTGCAGATAGAACACGTCACCCGGGTACGCTTCACGGCCCGGCGGGCGGCGCAGCAGCAGCGAGATCTGACGGTATGCCCAGGCTTGCTTGGTCAAGTCGTCATAGATGATCAGCGCGTCCTGGCCGCGGTCGCGGAAGTATTCGCCCATCGTGCAGCCGGCGTACGGTGCCAGGTACTGCATTGCGGCGGAATCCGATGCCGAAGCGGCGACGACGATCGTGTATTCCATCGCGCCCGTTTCTTCGAGCTTGCGAACCACGTTCATGATCGACGAAGCCTTCTGGCCGATCGCGACGTAGATACAGATCAGGTCCTTGCCCTTCTGGTTGATGATCGCGTCGAGCGCCACCGCGGTCTTGCCGCACTGACGGTCGCCGATGATCAGCTCACGCTGGCCACGGCCGATCGGCACCATCGCGTCGATCGACTTGATGCCCGTCTGCACCGGCTGCGACACCGACTTACGCCAGATCACGCCCGGGGCGATCTTTTCGATCGCGTCGGTCAGCTTCGCGTTGACCGGGCCCTTGCCGTCGATCGGGTTGCCGAGCGCGTCGACCACGCGGCCGACGAGTTCCGGACCAACCGGGACTTCCAGAATGCGGCCCGTCGTCTTGACGATGTCGCCTTCCGAGATGTGTTCGTATTCGCCGAGAATCACCGCGCCGACCGAGTCGCGCTCGAGGTTCAGCGCGAGGCCGAACGTGTTGCCCGGAAACTCGAGCATTTCGCCCTGCATCACGTCCGACAGGCCGTGGATGCGCACGATACCGTCGGTCACGGAGATCACGGTGCCCTGGTTGCGAACGTCTGCGCTCGCTTCAAGGCCCTGGATCCGGCTCTTGATCAGCTCGCTGATCTCAGAGGGATTGAGTTGCATTATTCGCTCCTGATAGTCAATTCTGTTGCGTGCCGGCGTGGCGCTCAGGCGGTCAAGGCAGCCTGCATCGATGCGAGGCGCGCGCGAACCGAGGTGTCGAGCACTTCGTCGCCGACCGTCACGCGCACGCCGCCGATCAGCGACGAATCGACTTCGACCGTCGGCTTCAGCTTGCGCTTGAACTTGCGTTCGAGGCCAGAGACGAGGCTTTCGAGATCCGCGCCGTTCAGCGGGAACGCGCTCACGATCTCGGCGTCGGCTGCACCTTCACGTTCGTTCTTGAGCGCCTCGAACTGCTCGGCAATTTCCGGCAGCAGCGCGATGCGATGATTGTCGACCAGCATCTGCACGAAGTTCTTCGCTTCGGCGCCGGCCGCGACCGGCGACTTCACCGCAGCAAGCAGCAGCTCGGCCACTTGCGTGCGCGTCACCTTCGGGCTCGACGCGACCGACAGGACTTCCGGCAGACGCGCAACCTGGGCCAGCTCTTGCACGAGCGTGGACCAGGCGGCGATGTCACCTCCCTCGGCCACGCGGAACAGCGCTTCTGCGTAAGGGCGGGCGATGGTTGCAAGTTCGGCCATGATCAGAGCTCGGCTTTCAGTTGATTCAGCAGTTGGGCGTGGGCCGTTTGATCGACTTCGCGCTTCAGGATCTGCTCGGCGCCCTTCACGGCCAGCGCGGCGACTTCGCCACGCAGCGCTTCGCGCGCCTTCACGATTTGCTGTTCTGCTTCCGCTTTCGCCTGAGCGACGATGCGGGCGGCTTCAGCCTGGGCGTTGGCCTTGATTTCCTCGGCGACCGCCTGGGCACGCTTTTCAGCGTCGGCGATGCGCTGCTGGCCGTCGTTGCGGGCCTGCGCGAGTTCCTGGTCCACGCGCTTGTGCGCTGCGTCGAGTTCCGCCTTGCCCTTCTCCGCGGCGGCGAGGCCGTCGGCGATCTTCTTCGAACGTTCGTCGAGGGCGTTGATCAACGGCGGCCACACGAATTTCATCGTGAACCACGCGAGGACCAGGAACACGACCATTTGCGCAAACAGAGTTGCGTTGAGATTCACGGTGTTTCCTTATCTGCTATTCCGGAAAAATGAAACGGTAAGGCGCTCATCGAGTTGCATTCGATCAGCGCCCCAAGTCTCCGTTCCGCCCTGCGCCGGCTTGCGCCGGACGCATATTTCCGAGGAACCTTAGCCTGCGACGAGCTTCGACAGGAGCGGGTTCGCGAACGCGAACAGCATTGCAACACCCACGCCGATCAGGAATGCCGCGTCGATCAGACCAGCCAGCAGGAACATCTTCGTTTGCAGCGGGTTGATGAGTTCCGGCTGACGTGCGCAGGCTTCGATGTACTTGCCACCCATCAGCGCGATACCGATACAGGCGCCGATTGCACCCAGGCCGATGATGATGCCGATACCGATGGCGGTCAGACCCTGGATGTTGGCGATGTAAGCTTGCATGATCACTCCTTTGTGAAAAGACTTGGAACTGAGATTTAAAAAACTAAAACGGAAACTCTTTCTTGCACGCCGCGCTTAGTGCTTGTCGTGCGCCTGGCCGAGATACACCAGCGTCAGCATCATGAAAATGAATGCCTGCAACAGAACAATCAGGATGTGGAAGATTGCCCAGACGCTGCCCGCGATCACGTGACCAACGAAGCCGAGGAACGTTGCGTCGCCACCGAAGCTCCACATGCTGCCGAGCAGGGCGATCAACAGGAACAACAGCTCACCCGCGTACATGTTGCCGAACAGCCGCATACCGAGGGAGACGGTCTTCGCGAGATATTCGACGATGTTGAGCGCGAGGTTCGGGATCCACAGCAGCGGGTGGGCGCCAAACGGGGCCGACAGCAGCTCATGCACAAAGCCGCCCGCGCCCTTGATCTTGATGCTGTAGTAGATCATCAGGACGAACACGCCGAGCGCGATGCCGAGCGTGCCGTTCAGGTCGGCCGTCGGGACGATGCGATGGTGGGAAATCACGTCCGACAGACCGAGCAGGCCAATGACGCGGCCCGGCAGGTCGACGGGGAGGAAGTCGAGGGAGTTCATCAGCGCGACCCACACGAACACCGTGAGGGCGAGCGGAGCGATGAAGGCACGGTTGCCGTGGACGATGGCCTTCGATTGGTCTTCGACCATTTCGACGAGCATCTCGATCGCGCACTGGAAACGGCCCGGCACGCCCGAGGTCGCCTTGCGGGCGGCCAGGCGCAGCAGGAGGATCGTCACGATGCCGCACACGATCGACCAGAACAGCGTGTCGAGGTTCCAGACGTGGATGTCGAAAATCGACGTCTGATGCGAGGTGGAGAAATTCTGCAAGTGGTGCGCAATGTACTCGGACGGATCCGGACCGCGCGTGCCTTCGCTAGCTGCCATATCGTTAATGCCACCCAAATTGTCGAAAATCGTTTTGCCCCGTTCCGCAATACGCTATTGCGGGAACGAGCCGGTGCGGTTCATTGTCGAAACCGCACGCTGCTTGTTTCTTACCGCCAGGCCAGCGCGATCCAGTACGTCTTCAGCACGACGAGGTAGGTGACGAGGAGTGCCGGCCAGTGCACGCCGGCGTAGCCGTACGCCACTGCGGCGAACATCCCGATCGTCACGCCGAGCTTCAGGGCTTCACCCATCACCCAGCTCATCACGGTGGCCGAGCCACCTGCCTTCAGTCGTGCCACGAACAACGCGCTTGGCACCCAGCCGATCGCCCCGCCCAGAAACGCGGATTGCGCAGCGGCGCCCGGTGACTTTGAAAACAGCCACCACGCCAGCGTTGCAACCAGGGACAAGACCACCTGCGCGATCACCACCTTGTAGGGGGTCACGCGCGACGGCTTGCTCACGTTCGGACCGAACAGCCTCTCGGCTTCCGTCCGCGTGAGCGGAACGATGTTGTCATCTTGCTGCTCGACATCCCAGTCGTCGTCATCGGACTCGCGCCGCTCGCCGGCCGCTGAAGCGGTGCGTTGCGCTCGGTGATCATCGTGCCTGTCGTTCGGCGCCTGACCCGCCATCGCAATCTTCCGCAAAATCCTTGAACCCGGCCCCAAGCTTTCCGAAAGCTTTCAGGGGTGCCTAGCTAACAAATCCGGGCGATTGTAAGCGATAGTTGCAAGTGATTCAAGGCTTTAGACGCGACAAAAACCTGCGTAAAACGACGCGTCATCATGTGAAAAACGCGCGAATCGACGACGTACGATGACAGTTGTAAGGTCGGTTTTTTGCACCCGTATTTCTTGCTCGAAAAAGTCCGTCGACGAGGCAACGACACAACATCGGCGCCTGGCGCGGGCGCCAGCGGCGCGATGCGATTGCAACAGGAATTCCGCTGTGACGCGACCGCCGGAAATGACCTGGCGCGACGGAACGAAAGAGAGGAAATACTGTGACCACCACATCGAGCATGATGCGCGAAATTCGCTTGAACGCGAGCGCGCCGATGCCTGCAATCAGTTGTTGTGCCACCACAGTAGATCGACTGTGGGTTGCCACACTTATCAACAACCCTCGCCTCGCATCCACTGCGAATGCTGTGCCCCCCCCCCCTTCAAGCTTGCAGCCCGCCTGCACCGCACGCGGGCGCACTGCTCAGCCGTGCACGAGCAGCCACGCGCCCAGTGCCGCGCTCACGAGCGCGAACGGAATCGACACGAGGTGAAACGGCAGCCACATGCGCGGCTCCTTGGCGAGACGCACCGCGATCAGGTTCGCGAGCGAACCGATCGCGAAACCAAAACCGCCGACCGACACCCCGAACGCAAGCGCACGCCAGTCGTGTGTGAATTCCGACAGCAGGATCGCCGCCGGCACGTTGCTGATGCCCTGCGACAGCACCGCACCTGCCGCGAACACGCGCAGCGGCGAATCGAGATGGGTCCGCGCGATCGCGTCGTGGACAACGGGCAACGCGGCCGCGCTGCGCAACACGACGAACATCAGCACGAAGATCAGCAACAGCAGCCAGTCGATCTTCAGGACTGCCTCACGTTTTGCCACGAGCAGCGCGATCACGACGACGATGAGGCCCGGCAACGGATGATGCGCGTCGGCCAGCAACACGAATGCACCGAACAGCACCGCCGCGAGCAGTGCGTGGATGCGCTGCACGGGAACAACCTCGACGTCTCCCGACAGGTCGAGCGGCCTCGCGCGAAACGCACACGCCGTCAGCCCGAGCAGCAGCGCCATCAGCGCGAGGGCAAGCGGCCCGAGCTCGACGACGAAGCGGCCGAACGACATGCCGCTCAATTGCCACAGGAAAAGGTTCTGGGGGTTACCGAGCGGCGTCGCGACAGACCCCGCGTTGACGGCCAGCGCGACCACGATCACGAGCCGGCGGAACGGCAGCGGTGTCAGCGCACGCAGCGACACCATCAGCGGCACGACGACGAACAGCGCGACATCGTTGGTGAGCCACATTGCGAGCACCGCCGCAAACACGACGAGCAACATCGCGAGCCCGCGCTCGGAGTGCACGTGATGCACGATGCGATGCGCAAGCCACATCAGGCATCCGGACAGCTCGAGCGCCTTGGTCAGCATCAGCAAACCCGCGAGCGTCGCAACGGTCGGCCAGTCGACGAGACCGGCCAACGCGGAAATTGGTTGCGGATGCAACCACTGAAGAAGAATCAGCGCAAGCCCCAGTACCGTCAGTACTGGTTCCTGCGCAAGCCAGCCGAGCCACCGGCGTGGCGCCGGCGCGCCCGTACTTTCCACCAATTGCGCCTCGTTATTCTTCAGTTGCGACGTTGCCGCGCAGGCGCGCGAGGATGCCCTCGAGCGCATCGAGATTGCCGAAGTCGATCATCACCTGCCCTCGCCCGCGGCGGCCGAGCTTGATCTTCACGGTCGACGCGAGCAGGTCGGACAACTCCTCTTCGAGACGGCGCGTGTCGCGGCCACCGTCGTCCTTCGCGCGCGCCTTCACGGCCGGCGCTTCCTTCGTCGTGTGCGCGACCAGCTTCTCGGTTTCACGAACCGACATGCGCTTGTTGACGACCTGGTGCGCGAGCGTGATCTGCGTCGCCGCGTCGACCGCGAGCAGCGCACGCGCGTGCCCCATGTCGAGATCGCCGGCCAGCAGCATCGTCTGCACCGGCGATGCGAGGTTCAGCAGGCGCAGCAGGTTCGACACCGCGCTGCGCGAACGGCCGACCGATTCGGCCGCCTGCTCGTGCGTGAAACCGAACTCGTCGAGCAGACGCTGGATACCGTGCGCCTCTTCCAGTGGATTCAGGTCCTCGCGCTGGATGTTCTCGATCAGCGCCATCGCGGCGGCGGCCTGATCGGACACGTCCTTCACGAGCACCGGCACTTCGTCGAGACCGGCCAGGCGTGCCGCGCGGAAACGCCGCTCGCCGGCGATGATCTCGTATTTGTCAGACGAAATGGGCCGTACCAGGATCGGCTGCATCACACCTTGTGCGCGAATGCTGGCCGCCAGCTCCTGCAGGCTGCCTTCGTCCATCCGCGTCCGCGGCTGGTACTTGCCGGCCTGCAGCTTGCCGAGTGCGAGCGTGTTCGGTGCCCCTTCGATCTTCACCGCTTCGGTGATGTCCGCACTGCCGCCGAGCAGCGCTTCGAGGCCACGTCCCAAGCCCTTCTTCTTTGGTACCGCGTTCATGTCTTTCTTCCTCGCTTCGCTCATGTCCGGATCACGACACCTCGAACGCGCGCACGCGGTCGATCATCTCGGCACCGAACTGGAGATACGCCTGCGCACCGCGCGAGTTGCGGTCGAACACGACGCCCGGCAACCCGTAACTCGGCGCTTCCGCCAGGCGCACGTTGCGCGGAATCACCGCGTCGAACACCTTGTCGCCGAAGTGCGCTTTCAGTTGATCGGAGACTTGCTGCTGCAGCGTAATACGCGGATCGAACATCACGCGCAGCAAGCCGATGATCTTCAGGTCGCGGTTCATGTTCGCGTGAACCTGCTTGATCGTATTGACGAGATCCGACAGCCCTTCCAGCGCGAAGTACTCGCACTGCATCGGGATCACGACGCCATGCGCCGCGCACAGCCCGTTCAGCGTCAGCAGCGACAGCGTCGGCGGGCAATCGATCAGCACGAAATCGTAGTCGTCGGCCACGCGCTCGAGCGCGACCTTCAACCGACGCTCGCGGTTGTCGATGCTGATCAGCTCGATCTCGGCTCCGGACAGCTCGCGGTTGGCCGGCAGCACGTCGTACGTGACACCTTCCGGGCGCACACGCGCGTCCGTCACCGATACGCCGTCGACCAGCACTTCGTACACGGTCGACTCGCAGGCAGCCTTGTCGATCCCGCTACCCATCGTCGCGTTGCCCTGCGGGTCGAGATCGATCAGCAGGACTCGTTGCTCCTGCGCTGCAAGGCTCGCGGCGAGATTGACCGATGTCGTCGTCTTGCCGACGCCCCCCTTCTGGTTCGCAACGCAGAAGATCTTTGCCATCGTTGGTGTGTTCCCTTTACCTTCAAACAAACGGCGCACTACCGCACGCCTTCAATTCGCCTCGTCGACGGTGACCTCGATCAGATGCCGTTCGGCATCGAGCATCGGTACCGCCAGCCGCATCGTCTGCTTTACGCGACTGCCTTCCGGCAGCCGTGCAATTTCGTCGTCCGGGTGGACACCCTTCATTGCCCAAATCGATCCGCCGGGCGCGACGAGATGTCGAGCAAGTTTAACGAAGTCGGATAGGTCCGCGAAAGCACGGGATACGATCATGTCGAATTTTTCCGGCACTTCGACACCCGGCTGCAGCGATTCGACCCGCCCGGTGACGACCGACAGGTTCGCGAGCTTCAACTCCGCACGCATCTGCGTCTGGAATGCAGACTTCTTCTGCACGATATCGTTCAGCGTGACCTGCCAGTCCGGCTGGACGATCGCCAGTACGATGCCGGGCAACCCGCCGCCCGAACCCACGTCGAGCACGCGCGCCGATGCACGGTCGCGCAGATGCGGAACGATGGAGAGCGAATCGAGAATGTGCTGGATCAGCATCTGCTTCGGGTCGCGGATCGCCGTCAGGTTGTAGACCGCGTTCCACTTGCCGAGCAGCGCGACGTAGTCGAGCAGCTGGTTGCGTTGTGCATCCGTCAAGGCGATGTCGAGCGCGGCCGTGCCGTCGACGAGCATCTGTTCAAGTACATCCCGATTAACCGCCGGCGCGCGACGCGCCGTCATTGTTGCGTCGGGACGGTGCCGTCCCCCTGCTCGGTCGCTTCTGTGGCCGTGCCGTTACGGCGGCCGAGGCCACGGCGCTTCAGGTGCACCATCAGCAGCGAGATCGCAGCCGGCGTGACGCCCGAGATCCGCGATGCCTGGCCGATCGTTTCCGGCCGGAACTCGTTGAGCTTCTGGCTTACTTCGAACGACAGGCCGCGAACCTCACGGTAGTCGATACCGTCCGGCAGGCGCGTGTTCTCGTTCGCATCGTTGCGTTCGATTTCGCTGGCCTGACGCTCGATATAGCCCTGATATTTGATGCCGATCTCGACCTGTTCCTTGATCTGCTCGAGCAGCACCGGATCGTCGGCCAGCGGCTCAGCCGGACCGCATTCGCCGCCCTTCAGGCCGCACACGCCGTCGTAGCTGACGCCCGGGCGACGCAGCAGTTCAGCGAGGCTGTACTCGTGATCGATTGCCTTGCCGAGCAACGCGGTCGCCTCTTCAGGCGGCAGCGTCTTCGGCGTGACCCACGTCGATTTCAACCGTTCGGTTTCACGTGAAACAGCGTCGCGCTTACGGCCGAACGCATCCCAGCGCACGTCGTCGACCAGGCCCAGCTCGCGGCCGATCTCGGTCAGGCGCATGTCCGCATTGTCTTCACGCAGGCTCAGACGGTACTCGGCACGGCTCGTGAACATCCGGTATGGCTCGGCCACACCACGCGTGACAAGGTCGTCGACCAGCACACCCAGGTAGGCCTGGTCGCGACGCGGGCACCATGCGTCCTTCTCCTGCACGTAACGGCCTGCGTTCAGGCCAGCCAGCAGGCCTTGTGCAGCCGCTTCTTCGTAGCCGGTCGTGCCGTTGATCTGGCCCGCAAAGAACAGCCCGTTGATCGCCTTCGTCTCGAGCGACGCCTTCAGCGCACGCGGGTCGAAATAGTCGTACTCGATCGCGTAGCCGGGGCGCAGGATGTGCGCGTTCTCGAGGCCGCGCATCGAGTGAACGAGCTCGAGCTGCACGTCGAACGGCAGGCTCGTCGAAATCCCGTTCGGATAGAACTCGTTGGTCGTCAGCCCTTCCGGCTCGAGGAAGATCTGGTGCGATTCCTTCGACGCGAACCGGTGGATCTTGTCCTCGATCGACGGGCAGTAACGCGGGCCGACGCCTTCGATCACGCCTGTATACATGGGCGAACGGTCGAGGCCGCCGCGAATGATGTCGTGCGTGCGCTCGTTCGTATGCGTGACCCAGCACGGCAGCTGCTGCGGATGCTGCTCCGCGCGGCCCAGGAACGAGAACACCGGGATCGGATCGAGGTCGCCCGGCTGCTCGTCCAGCATCGAAAAGTCGATCGAGCGGCCGTCGATACGCGGCGGCGTACCGGTCTTCAGGCGGCCCTGCGGCAGCTTCAGCTCCTTCAGGCGTGCCGACAGCGACACGGCCGCCGGATCCCCCGCGCGACCGCCCGTGTAGTTGTTCAGGCCGACGTGGATCTTGCCGTCGAGGAACGTACCGGCCGTCAGCACCACCGCGCGTGCGCGGAAGCGGATGCCGATCTGCGTGACGGCGCCGACCACGCGGTCGCCTTCGACCATCAGGTCGTCGACGGCCTGCTGGAACAGCCACAGGTTCGGCTGGTTCTCGAGTCGATGGCGGATTGCAGCCTTGTACAGGATGCGGTCGGCCTGCGCACGCGTCGCGCGCACGGCCGGGCCCTTCGACGAATTCAGGATCCGGAACTGAATACCGCTCTCGTCCGTCGCGGCGGCCATCGCGCCGCCGAGCGCATCGACTTCCTTGACCAGGTGGCCCTTGCCAATGCCGCCGATCGACGGATTGCAGCTCATCTGCCCGAGCGTTTCGATGTTATGGGTCAGCAGCAGCGTCTTCGCACCCATGCGGGCCGATGCCAACGCGGCTTCCGTGCCGGCGTGCCCGCCACCGACGACGATGACGTCAAATTCTGTGGGAAAAAGCATGGTGGATTCCGTGCACAGAACTGCGCACGAACCTATCTGAGAAATGTATGGGCCGAATTATAGCGGGTTCGCTTTTCACCCGAAGACCGTCCGAATGATAGGGCCTGTTCATTTGCTCGTTTTTTCGGCCGAATAGCCGAGCTGTGCCGCCCCCACCTGCTTCGGCGCCGTTGCCGCAGCCTCAACACACAACATCAAACTGTGGAAAACCGCGGATCGGGACGCGGCTCGCGAACCCGACATCGCCGTAGCATCACAGTATTTCCGATCATTCACCCGACACTTATCCCCTGTGCCGTGTGGGCTGCGGCGACAGAGCACGGTCGGCGCCTATAGCGCTCATTACTCTGTGCGACCCGACGTGACGAGCGTCGCACTCCCATCACAGGGCTTCCGCTTGTTGCTCCGGCACTTATCCCCACATCCACATCACCGAAGCACCTCCTCCTCCCGAAAACAAAAACGGCGTGTTTCACGTGAAACACGCCGCCCGTTTCCCGGCCCGCGCCAACCATCAAGCCGTTTTCTTCGCCAAGCCGAGGTACGTTTCAATCACGCGCGGGTTCTGTGCCAGCTCGGCCGCCGGCCCCTCCAGCGCAAACTCACCCGTCTCCAGCACATAACCGTAGTCCGAGATCTGCAGCGCTGCCCGCGCGTTCTGCTCGATCAATAGCGTCGCGACGCCTGTGCCGCGCAACGCGCTGATGATATGAAAAATCTCCTTCACGATCAGCGGGGCCAGCCCGAGACTCGGCTCGTCCAGCATCAGCAAGTCGGGCTTACCCATCAGCGCGCGGCCCACCGCGAGCATCTGCCGTTCACCGCCCGACAGCGTGCCGGCCGCCTGCTTGCGCCGCTCCTTGAGCCGCGGAAACAGCGTGAACACATGATCGAGCTGGTCGAGGAAGTTCGACTCGCCCGCGAGCTTGCGGCGATACGCGCCCAACACGAGGTTGTCCTCGACCGTCATCGTACTGAACAGCTCGCGCTTTTCCGGCACGAGGCACATTCCACGTGCCACTCGCTGCTCGACCGGCAGCGCACCCACGTCGTTGCCGCGGTACACGACCGAGCCTGACGCATGCCCGGTCACCGGCAACGCGCCCATGATCGCGTTCAGCAGCGTCGACTTGCCGGCCCCGTTCGGGCCGATCACGCTGACGATCTGGCCTGCGCCGACCTTGATCGCCGCACCGTGCAGCGCCTCGACCTTCCCGTACCGCACCGTCAGTCCGCGCACCTCGAGAATCGGCATCGTCGTGTCCGTCATCACTCCACCCCGCCCAGATACGCTTCGAGCACCGCCGGATCCTGCTGCACGTCCTGCGGCAGCCCTTCCGCGATCCGCGTGCCGAATTCCATCACCACCAGCCGGTCGGTGAGGTTCATCACGAAATCCATGTCATGTTCCACGAGCAACACGCTCATTCCTTCCGCCTTCAGGCGTCGCAGCAGATTCGCGAGCTGCTGCTTCTCCTGGTAGCGCAGCCCGGCGGCCGGCTCGTCGAGCAGCAGCAGCGTCGGATCGCAGCACAAAGCGCGTGCGATTTCGAGAATGCGCTGCTGGCCGAGCGCGAGGCTGCCCGCTTCGTCGTACATGTGCCGCTCGAGCCCGACGCGGCGGATTTGCCGTGCCGCTTCGGCCAGCAGTTGCGCTTCCTCGTGTGCATTGAGCCGCGCGATGCTGCGCCACACGCCGGTATGGCCGCGCAGATGCGCGCCGATCGCGACATTCTCGAGCACCGTCATGGTCGGCAGCAGCTTCACGTGCTGGAACGTACGGCCGATCCCGCGTCGGACGATCTGGCGCGCCGTGAGCCCGTCGATCCGCTCGCCGCGGAACGTGATCGTGCCGCCGGTCGGCTGCAGCACGCCGGTCACGAGGTTGAACGTGGTCGACTTGCCGGCGCCGTTCGGGCCGATCAGACCGATGATCTGCCCCGCCTTCACATCGAAACTGACGTCGTTGACGGCCACCAGCCCGCCGAACTGCTTGCGCGCGTTATCGACGACGAGCAGCGGCTCGCCCGCCACCGGCTTCGCGCGCTGCGGCAGCGGATCCGCATGGTCGGGCACGTGCGCGCGCGGCCCGCGCGGAAACAGCTTCGCGACGAACGGCCACACGCCTTGGCGCGCGTACTGCAGCAGCAGCACCATCAGCACGCCGAACACGATGATCTCGAAGTTGCCCTCCGAGCCCAGCAGCTTCGGCAACAGCGTCTGCAGGTAGTCCTGCAGCACGGTGAGGATCGCCGCACCGAGCACCGCGCCCCACACGTGCGACACGCCGCCAACCACGGCCATGAACAGGAATTCGATCCCGTGATTCAGGCCGAACGGGGTCGGGTTCACCGCGCGCTGCAGGTGCGCGTACAGGAAGCCCGATACCGCCGCGAGCACGGCCGCGTAGATAAAGATCACGACGCGCATCCACGCGGTGTTCACGCCCATCGCCTCGGCCATCACGCCGCCGCCGCGCAGCGCGCGGATCGCGCGGCCGGGCCGGCTGTTGAGCAGGTTCTGCACCGACACGATCGCGGCCAGCACGACCGCCCAGATCAGGAAGTACAAGCTGCGCCCGCTGCCGAGCTCGATGCCGAACAGGTTCAGCGCCGGAATCCCGTTGATCCCGTCGTACTTGCCGAGCAGTTCGAGGTTGCCGAACAGATAGAACAGCGCGAGGCCCCACGCGATCGTGCCGAGCGGCAGGAAGTGCCCGGACAGGCGCATCGTGACCGCACCGAGCACGAGGGCGACGAGCGCCGTCAGCACGACGCCGACGATCAGCGCGAGCCACGGCGACACGCCGTATCGCGTGGTCAGGAATGCGGTCGCATACGCGCCGATGCCGACGAACGCGGCCTGCCCGAAGCTCGTCATCCCGCCGACGCCCGTCAGCAGCACGAGCCCGATCGCGACGATCGCGTAGAGGCCGATGTAGTTCAGCAGCGTGATCCAGTATTCGGGCACCTGCAGCGCACCGGGCAGCACCGGCAGCGCGAACAGCACCGCGAGAAACACCCAGAAGGTCTTGTTGCGTACCATCGTCTTCATCGCGTCACTCCTCTTCCTCTTCCGCATGCGGCGTCGCGAAACTGCGCCACAGCAGCACCGGGATGATCAGCGTGAACACGATCACTTCCTTGTACGCGCTCGCCCAGAACGACGAATACGATTCGAGCACGCCGACCAGCAGCGAGCCGGCGGCCGCAAGCGGATAACTGACCAGCCCGCCGATGATCGCGCCGACGAAGCCCTTCAGGCCGATCAGGAAGCCGGAGTCGTAATAGATGGTCGTCAGCGGACCGACGAGGATGCCGGACAGCACGCCGAGCCCGGCCGCCAGCGTGAATGCGAGTCGCCCGGCTTCGGTCGTGCCGATGCCGACGAGCCGCGCGCCGAGCCGGTTCACCGAGGTCGCGCGTAGCGCCTTGCCGGCGATCGTGCGGCCGAAGTACACGTAGAGCGCGCCGATCAGCACCAGCGCGGTCACGACCACGAGGATGCTCTGCACCGACACCGTCATACTGCCGACCGACAGCGATGCATCCGCGAAGCCGTTGGTGCGCGACCCTTCCGCACCGAACATCACGAGCCCGAGGCCGACCATCGCGAAATGGACGGCGACCGACACGATCAGCAACAGCAGCGTTGTGCCTTCGGCGATCGGCTGATAGACGAGCCGGTAGACGAACGGCCCCATCGGCACGACGATCGCGAGCGTCAGCGCGATCTGCCCGAGCATCGGCATCGGCTGCGCGGCAAAGCTGCGCGTGATCGCGAACACCGCGAGCGGCAGCAGCACGTAGCGGCTGCCGAGCGTCGCGAGCGTGCGGCCGAGCTGATGGCGGCGTTCGCGATGGCGGATCAGGCCACCGACTTCCAGCAGGAAGCACGCGATGCCCATCACGAACAGCAGCCAGCAGGTGGCGGGGAATTTCTGCGCCTGCAACGCCGCAAGCGTGAGCGCACCGTAGGCGACGAATTCGCCCTGGGGAATGAAGATCACCCGCGTGACGGAAAACACCAGCACGAGCGCCAGCGACAGCAATGCATAAATGGCGCCGGTCGTGATGCCGTCTTGCGCGAGGATCGCCGCAATCGAGAGATCCATACGTTTCGTGTATCGAGAAAACTGCGGAGAAACGGCGACGGGAACGACCCGCGCGCGGACGGCAAGATCGGGGGGTCAGGCGTCGTGCGGCGGCTTCCCGGACATTCCATGCGGCGCGAGCACGGGCCGTCAGGCCCGCCCCGCTGCCGACGGCGCGCACGGCGCCGTTCGCGCCGCGCCCGCCGGTTTCACGTGATGCTTACTCGGCCTGCAGCTTCCACTTGCCGTCGACGATCTGCACCATCACGCGCGCCCGCGTGTCGAAGCCGTTGTGATCGGTCGCCGTCATGTTGATCACGCCGTGCGACACGGGCAGGTCCTTCACGCTCTCGATCGACGCGCGCAGCGCCTCGCGGAACGCCTCGGTGCCCGGCTGGCCCTTCTTCAGCGCGTCGGGAATCGCACGCTGCAGCAGCAGCCCCGCATCCCATGCGTGGCCGCCAAAGGTCGCCAGCGAACCCGCGCCGTACGCCTTCTCGTATGCGGCCTTGTAGCCGAGCGCCGGCTTCTTCACCGGGTTCGAATCGGGCAGCTGGTCGGTGACGAGCACCGGGCCGGCCGGCAGGATCTCGCCTTCGCAATCCTTGCCGCACACGCGCAGGAAGTCGTTGTTCGCGACGCCGTGCGTCTGGTACACCTTGCCCTTGTAGCCACGCTCCTTCAGCGTCTTGGCCGGCAGCGCGGCCGGCGTGCCGGACCCGGCGATCAGCACCGCGTCGGGGTTCGAGCCCATCAGCTTCAGCACCTGCCCCATCACCGACGCGTCGGTGCGGTTGAAGCGCTCGTTCGACACGACCTTCAGCCCGTTCTTCGCGGCAGCCGCGTTGAACGTGTTGTACCAGCTGTCGCCGTACGCATCGGCGAAGCCGATGAAGCCGACCGTCTTCACGCCATGCTTCGCCATGTAGCCGGCGATCGCATCGGCCATCAGCTGGTCGTTCTGCGGCACCTTGAACATCCAGGCGCGCTTCGCGTCCATCGGCGCGATGATCTGCGCGCTCGCCGCGAGCGAGATCGTCGGCGTCTTGCCCTGCGACACCGGATCGAGCATCGCGAGCGAGTTCGGCGTGACGGACGAACCGATGATCGCGTCGACGTGATCCTCGTCGATCAGCTTGCGCACGTTCTGCACCGCGCGGCTCGTGTCGGATGCATCGTCGAGCACGATGTACTGGACGCTCTTGCCCGCGATTTCCTTCGGCAGCAGCGCGATCGTGTTCTTTTCCGGAATCCCGAGCGAGGCGGCCGGCCCGGTGGCCGACAGCGTCACGCCGATCTTCACCTGCGCCGACGCCGTGGCCGCCGCACACACGAGGCCCGCGGCAAGCAGAACCTCCATCCATCGATTCATCTTCATTTACGTTGTCTCCAAACGCTGCTCGAAAAATCCACGGGTCGCTCGGGCGGCTCCCGGTCCTCAAACAAGTTAATAAATTAACTATCTCGCCATACCGCGTCTACGCTCGTTTTCCCGTGAAACACCGGCACCGCGACCGCGCCCTCGGCGCTGCGGCGCGTTCCGACACGGCCGTTCGATCGCCACGATGTGCGGCGGCCATGTCGTCAGGATGAAGAAAGCGGAGAAATGCGGCGTCGCGCGAGCGG
Source organism: Burkholderia sp. Bp8998 (assembly GCF_003854235.1). Classification (NCBI taxonomy): domain Bacteria; kingdom Pseudomonadati; phylum Pseudomonadota; class Betaproteobacteria; order Burkholderiales; family Burkholderiaceae; genus Burkholderia; species Burkholderia sp. Bp8998. The sequence continues at coordinate 82,460 of NZ_QTQF01000030.1, read as the reverse complement.
CGATCGATGCGGACGCAACGATCGCCGGAAGGTCGGCCGGACGGGCCGGGTTCGGCCCCGCGCGCAAGCGGTGCAAGATCGGGAAACCGGCCGTTCATGCGAATGCGAATCTGGACGTCGGGTCGGATGCGAACGCAACGACCGGGCAAACAGCCGTGCCGGCCAATCGCGCCAGAACGCGCATGCCGGCCGCGGGACGGCTTGTGAAAGCGGCGGCATACCCATGCGCCCCCGGCCCCGAACGAGCGGCGCCAGCCGCCTCTCGTACCCCGATCCATCGTCCTGCGCTTCTCATCCAACCGCACTCCCTCTTCTGCATTTTGCTTGTAGGAGAACTGCCGATCTTTTTCCCGACCGCACGGTCGGCGAAAGCTGAGTGTAACGGACGCTTTTTGCGCACGCCAACCGGGTAAGCCCGGACGGCATGCATGCGGCTGGGCGCCAGCGGCGATCGACCGGCAGGATGGAACGAAAACGGGGGGACGGGAAGAAACGCGAGCGAGGCGACGCAGAACACGGGCGCGCGGAACGTGGCGCCACTCGCCTGCACCATCAATGGAAATTCGCGCACACAAATGAAAAAGCGCTGTTGGATTCCGTCCAACAGCGCTTTGGGGTCCGGGCACTTTGTGCCTCGATTGTCTCCTCGTTCTCCACCTGCAAATTCGTTTCGCGGTGCATCAGAACTGGAACGAAGATTAAAGGACCTTTCACCCTGCGACAACTTAGCATTTACCCCTATGGTGCATCGCCGCACGAAAATGGGGCACCAGCCTTGCCGCGCGGCACCGTCCGGAGGCCGCCGACACCCCCTTCCCCGCCGCGCCGGATGGTGCTTTGCATCAACGCGCCGCAGCACCCGGTGGAATGCGATCAGGACGGCCTGAGCGTCTTGACCCGCGCGACCATCTCGCCGACGATCCCGCGCCGGAACGCAAGCACGCATGCGATGAAGATCAGCCCCGTGACGATCGTCGCCGATTCGCCGAGCGAGTGGAACCAGCCGACGCCGGTCGCCGACGCGAGCCATTCGCCGATGTCGCCGAGCCGGTCCTCCAGCGCGACGATCAGCGCCGCGCCGAGCAGCGGCCCGAACAGCGTGCCCATCCCGCCGACGAGCGTCATCAGCACGACGAGGCCCGACATCGTCCAGTACGCGTCGGACAGCGTCTCGAAGCCGAGCACCAGCACCTTCAGCGAACCGGCCAGCCCCGCGAGCCCCGCCGACAGGATGAACGCGAGCAGCTTGAAGCGGTCGGTGTCGTAACCAAGCGAGATCGTGCGCGCCTCGTTTTCCTTGATCGCGACAAGCACCTGGCCGAACGGCGAATGCACGATCCGCACGATGAACGCGCACGCCGCGACGATCACCGCGAGCACGACGTAGTAGAGCGCGACGTCGTTCGACAGGTCGACGAGCCCGAACAGATGCCCGCGCGGGACGCCCTGAAGGCCGTCCTCGCCGTGCGTGAACGGCGCCTGCAGGTAGATGAAGTAGACCATCTGCGCGAACGCGAGCGTGATCATCGCGAAGTAGATGCCCTGCCGGCGGATCGCGAACAGGCCGACGACGAGCCCGAGCAGCGTCGCGGCGAACGTGCCGACGAGCACACCGAGCTCCGGCGTGAAGCCGAGCGTCTGGATCGCATAGCCGGTCGCGTAGCCGGCGGTCGCGAGGAACATCGCATGGCCGAACGACAGCAGCCCCGTATAGCCGATCAGCAGGTTGAACGCGGCCGCGAACAGCGCGAACGTGAGCACCTTCATCACGAACACCGGATACGCGCCGACGAACGGCGCGACGAGCAGTGCGGCGAGCAGCACGCCGTAGAGCACTTTTCTCTGCATCATTTTTCCTTGCCGAACAGGCCCGCCGGACGGATCAGCAGCACGATCGCCATGATCACGAACACCACCGTGGCCGACGCTTCCGGATAGAACACGCGCGTGAAGCCCTCGATCACGCCGAGCAGCAGCCCGGTGATGATCGAGCCGAGAATCGAGCCCATCCCGCCGATCACGACCACCGCGAACACGGTGATGATCATCGGCTGGCCCATCAGCGGCGACACCTGGATCACCGGCGCGGCCAGCACGCCCGCGAATGCCGCAAGCGCGACGCCGAAGCCGTAAGTGAGCGTGATCATCATCGGCACGTTCACGCCGAACGCCTCGACCAGCTTCGGGTTCTCGGTGCCGGCGCGCAGATAGGCGCCCAGGCGCGTCTTCTCGATCACGAACCAGGTCGCGAGACACACCGCGAGCGACGCCACGACCACCCACGCGCGGTAGTTCGGCAGGAACATGAAGCCGAGATTGGTCGCGCCGGACAGCTGCGACGGCACGTCGTACGGCTGGCCGGACGACCCGTAGATCGAGCGGAACACGCCTTCGACGACGAGCGTGAGGCCGAACGTGAGCAGCAGCCCGTACAGGTGATCGAGCTTGTACAGCCAGCGCAGCATCGAACGCTCGATCACGATCCCGAACGCGCCGACGATCAGCGGCGCGAGCGCGAGCATCGCCCAGTACGGCAACCCGAAGTACGACAGCCCCATCCATGCGAGCATCGCGCCCAGCATGAACAGCGCGCCGTGCGCGAAGTTGATCACGTTGAGCAGCCCGAAGATCACCGCGAGCCCGAGGCTCAGGATCGCGTAGAACGAGCCGTTGACGAGCCCGAGCAGCAACTGGCTCAGCATCGCCGGCAACGGAATGCCAAAGATTTCCATCGACTTAGCCGTCAGGTTGAGTTTCGTTGCGTGCGCAACTTTCAAGCCGTCGCGCGCGCGGGCGGCGCAGCAGGCACAGCACTGCAGCCGCCGGCACGCGCCGCACCGTCGCACTTACTTCCACATCGCGCAGCGCGTCTCCTGCTTGGTCGTGAACGCCTGCTCGCCCGGAATCGTCGCGAGCACCTTGTAGTAATCCCAGGGTTCCTTCGATTCCGACGGTTTCTTCACTTCCATCAGGTACATGTCGTGGATCATGCTGCCGTCCGCGCGGATGTAGCCCTTCGCGTAGAAGTCGTTGATCTTGATCTTCTTCAGCTCGGCCATCACCTTGTCGGAGTCGGTCGTGCCGGCGGCCTGCACGGCCTTCAGGTAGGTCGTCACCGATGAGTAGTCGGCCGCCTGCAGGCTCGACGGCATTTTCTTCATCTTGCCGAAGTAGCGCTGCGCCCACTGGCGCGCCGCCGCGTCGCGGTTCCAGTACCAGCTGTCGGTCAGCACGAGGCCCTGGGTCGTCTCGAGGCCGAGGCTGTGCACGTCGTTGATGAACATCAGCAGCGCGGCGATCTTCATCGTCTTCGTGATGCCGAACTCCTTTGCGGCCTTGATCGCGTTGATCGTATCGCCGCCCGCGTTCGCGAGGCCGAGGATCTGCGCCTTCGACGACTGCGCCTGCAGCAGGAACGACGAGAAGTCCGACGCCGACAGCGGGTGCCGCACCGCGCCGAGCACCTGGCCGCCGCTCGCCTTCACGACGTCCGACGTGTTCTTCTCGAGTGCCTTGCCGAACGCATAGTCGGCGGTCAGGAAGAACCAGCTCTTGCCGCCCTGCTTCACCACCGCCGAGCCGGTGCCCTTCGCGAGCGCCATCGTGTCGTAGGCGTAGTGGACCGTGTACGGCGTGCACTGCTCGTTGGTCAGCGTGTCGGCGCCCGCGCCGATGTTGATGTAGACCTTCTTCTTTTCGGCCGCGACCTGGTTCATCGACAGCGCGGTCGCGGAGTTGGTGCCGCCGACCAGCAGGTCGAGCCCGCCGCGGTCCATCCATTCGCGCGCCTTCGACGCGGCGATGTCCGCCTTGTTCTGGTGGTCGGCATAGACGACCTCGATCGGCTTGCCGAGCACCTTGCCGCCGAAGTCGGCGACCGCCATCCGGATCGCCTCGAGGCCGCCCTGCCCGTCGATGTCCGCGTAAAGCCCCGACATGTCGGTGATGAAGCCGATCTTCACGCTATCCGCGGCGTGTGCGGCGCCGGCGGTGAACGCTGCGGTCGCGACCGCGAGACATGCGTGTGCGAGGGTCTTCATTTTCATTGACGTCTCCTGTTCTTCTGATGCGTTGTGGTTGTTCGAGGCCGCCACGGCTAGCGGCAAGGGAAACGGGGCGGCGTCACACCCCGAGCAGGTCGTGAAGGATCGGCATCTTGCCTTCCAGTTCGGATGAGCGGAAATGCTCGACGATGCGGCCATGCTCCATCACGTAGAAGCGGTCGGCGAGCGGCGCGGCGAAGCGGAAATTCTGTTCGACCATCACGACCGTGTAGCCGCGCGCCTTCAGCGCGACGATCATTCGCGCGAGCGCCTGCACGATCACCGGCGCGAGGCCTTCGGAAATTTCATCGAGCAGCAGCAGGTTCGCGCCGGTGCGCAGGATCCGCGCGACCGCGAGCATCTGCTGCTCGCCGCCGGACAGCCGCGTGCCCTGGCTCTGCCGGCGCGACGCGAGGTTCGGGAACATCGCGTAGATCTCGTCGAGCGACATCGCGTGCTCGCTCGGGCCGATCGGCGGCGGCAGCATCAGGTTCTCCTCGCACGACAGGCTCGAGAAGATCCCGCGCTCCTCCGGGCAATAGCCGACGCCGAAATGCGCGATGCGGTGCGTCGCGAGCCCGATCGTCTCGTTGCCCGCGACCTTGATCGAGCCGCTGCGCCGGCCGGTGAGACCCATGATCGCGCGCAGCGTCGTGGTGCGGCCCGCGCCGTTGCGGCCGAGCAGCGTGACGACCTCGCCGCGATGCACGCTCAGGTCGACACCGTGCAATATGTGGGATTCCCCGTACCAGGCCTCGAGGCCCGTGATCTCCAGCGCGGGCGCGCCGCTTTCGACGCCGCTCAATTCGCGTTCCTCCCGTTCGCTGTGCTTCATGCGTGCGCCCCCGCGAGCGCCGCGTCGGCGCTGCCCATGTAGGCCTCGATCACGAGCGGATTCTTCGACACTTCCGCATACGAGCCCTCGGCCAGCACCTCGCCGCGCTGCAGGACGGTAATCGTGTCGGAGATGCCCGCGATCACGTTCATGTTGTGCTCGACCATCAGGATCGTGCGGCCGCTCGCGACCTTCTTGATCAGCGCGGTCACGCGATCGACGTCCTCGTGACCCATCCCTTGCGTGGGCTCGTCGAGCAGCATCAGCTCGGGTTCCATCGCGAGCGTCGTCGCGATCTCGAGCGCGCGCTTGCGGCCGTATGCAAGCTCGACCGTCGGCACGTGCGCGAAATCGGTGAGGCCGACCTGCGTGAGGAGATCCATCGCGCGATCGTCGAGGCGCCGCAACGTGCGCTCGCTGCGCCAGAAATGGAATTCGGTGCCGAGTGCGCGCTGCAGGCCGATGCGCACGTTCTGCAATGCGGTCAGGTGCGGGAATACCGCCGAGATCTGGAAGGAACGGATGATGCCGCGGCGCGCGACTTGCGCGGGCCGCTCGTCGGTGATGTCAATCCCGTTGAAGACGATCTGACCGGCCGTCGGCGTCAGGAACTTGGTCAGCAGGTTGAAGCAGGTGGTCTTGCCCGCGCCGTTCGGTCCGATCAATGCATGGATCGCACCGCGGCGCACACGCAGGTTGACACCGTTCACGGCGGTGAAGCCCCTGAACTCCTTCGTCAGTCCGCGTGTTTCCAGAATCGTGTCGCCGAGAATCATGTTCCCTTCCGTACGAAGTCAGGCGAAGCACCGGGAAGATTCGCGCAAGCGACCGCGATCAGGTCTGCGGATGAGCGAGCTGCCCCGGACGCCGTATCACGCATCGAGGGTGGTCTCCCGCGCCGACGCGTATGCACACTGCGCAACATTGTCGCGCCGTTGGTGCAGTGCAATCATCGGGATTTGCACTTATAGGGCTGGCCGCCCTATCGGACGCGGCTGAGCGCGCATTTTCGACGCGTTTTTTTGACACGCGCATCATCGACAGTCGCGCGCTCGCATCGCGCGTGCCTGTGCGAACGCGGGCACGTTACGCCGCGCGTCATGTCGTCGCGCGACAAGAACGCTGCGGGCAATGCACGGCTCGCGGCGTAATCACCTGCGTGTCGTCGATCCATTGCGATCCGCACGTGTCGGCTTGTTTCGCATGGCGAACCAGCAGGCGCCATAATGACGGCCCGCTGTCGTGCGCGTCAGCCTGGTGTCACGCAGCCGTCATCGCCGCGTCCGTTCGCACTTGCGCCGCGTCATGCGCCGCGCGTCGATCGGCGCGGATCATGTCGCTCGCGCGCTCGGCGATCATCAGCGTCGGCGAATTCGTGTTGCCCGACGTGATGAACGGCATCACCGATGCATCGACGATCCGCAGCCCGGCGATGCCGCGCACGCGCAGCCGGCTGTCGACGACGGCACGCATATCCTCCGCGCGCCCCATCCGGCACGTACCGACCGGATGGAAGATCGTCGTGCCGACCGCGCCCGCCGCTTCGATCAGTTCGGCTTCGGTCCGGTACTGCGTGCCCGGCAGGATCTCCTCCGGGCGATAGCGCGCGAGCGCCGGTGCGGATGCGATCCGGCGCGTGAGGCGCAGCGCATTCGCGGCGACATGACGATCGTGGTCGGTCGACAGGTAGTTCGGTGCGATCGTCGGCGCCACGCCCGCATCAGGGCTCGCAATATGCACGCTGCCGCGCGAGCTCGGCCGCAGATGGCAGACGGACGCCGTGAAGGCGTTGAAGCTGTGCAGCGGCTCGCCGAAGCGCTCGAGCGACAGCGGCTGCACGTGGTATTCGAGATCGGGGCGCGTGAGCGCGGGATCGTCGGGATCGGATTTCGCGAACGCGCCGAGCTGCGACGGCGCCATCGACATCGGCCCGCGCTGCAGCAGCGCATATTCGGCGCCGATCATCAGCTTGCCCCACCAGTGCGCGGACAGCGTGTTCAACGTGCGCACGCCTTCGACGCGAAACGCCATCCGCAGCTGCAGGTGATCCTGCAGGTTCTCGCCGACGCCCGGCAGATCCTGCACGACGTCGATGCCGAGCGCCTGCAGCCGTGCACCGGCACCGATGCCCGACAGTTCGAGCAGCTGCGGCGAATTCACTGCGCCGGCGGTCAGCAGCACTTCGGCGCGCGCGCGCGCGACGTAGTCGGTGCCGCCGCCGCGATACTCGACGCCGACCGCCCGACGTCCGTCGAAGATCACGCGCTGCGCATGCGCGCCGGTGATTATGGTCAGGTTCGGGCGCGTCATCGCGGGCCGCAGGAACGCCTTCGACGTATTCCAGCGTACGCCGCGCTTCTGGTTCACCTCGAAATAGCCGACCCCGGTGTTGTCGCCGCGGTTGAAATCGTCGGTCGCCGGGATGCCCGTCTGCTGCGCGGCCTGCGCGAACGATTCGAGGATCTCCCAGCGCAGCCGCTGCTTCTCGACGCGCCAGTAGCCGCCCGCGCCGTGCGCGTCGCTCGCGCCCGCGTGGTGGTCCTCGCTGCGCTTGAAGATCGGCAGCACGCTGTCCCACGACCAGCCGGCGTCGCCGGTTTCCTGCGCCCAGCTGTCGTAATCCTCGCGCTGGCCGCGCATGTAGATCATTCCGTTGATCGACGAGCAGCCGCCGAGCACGCGGCCACGCGGATACGACAGCGCGCGGCCGTTCAGCGCCGCCTCGGGTTGCGTCTTGTACAGCCAGTCGGTGCGCGGGTTGCCGATGCAGTACAGATAGCCGACCGGGATGTGGATCCAGTGATAGTCGTCCTTGCCGCCCGCTTCGAGCAGCAGCACGCGGATCTCGGGATCCTCGGTCAGGCGGTTCGCGAGCACGCAGCCCGCGGTGCCTGCACCGACGATCACGTAATCGAATTCGCCCTCGAGCGTGCGTTGAGTACTCACAGCGTGTCTCCTGTCGACCCGAGTTAGCGCTTTAGCGCTTACTCGGGTCCCATGCTTTGCGGTCGACCCGAGTCCGTACTTCAGCGCTTACTCGGGTCCCATGCTTTGCGGTCGACCCGAGTCCGTACTTCAGCGCTTACTCGAATCCCATGCAAAGCTCATTGTTGTTTGTGCCCCGCGCGGCACATTCCCGCGCGTCGTTTTCAGCATAGTGCGTCGCGGGCGACGCGATCGATGAAGCGTACTCCGCCCGCCCGCCGCCGATCCAATGAGTTATGCTGAACTGCGTTATAAGCCGCGCTCATATCACGACGATGGATCTCACCCTGCTCCGTGCGTTCGCGACGGTCGCCCGCGAAGGCAACCTGACGCGCGCCGCCGTGCAGCTGCACCTGACACAGCCGGCCGTCAGCCTGCAGATCAAGCATCTGCAGGAAACGCTCGGCGTCACCCTGTTCACGCGCACGTCGCGCGGGCTCGCGCTCACGCGCGACGGCCAGACGCTGCTGCCGCACGCGGAGCGCGCGCTGGCCGCGGCCGCCGACGTGCAGCGCGCCGCTGCTGCGCTGCGGCACGAGGTGCGCGGCCGGCTGCGGATCGGCACGATCCTCGATCCGGGCTTCCTGCGGCTCGGCGGCTTCCTGCGCGCGCTCGTCGAAACCCATCCGCAGATCGAAACCGCGCTGCGGCACGGGATGTCCGGCTGGGTGCTCGAACAGGTGCGTGCGCAGGCGCTCGACGTCGGCTACTACATCGGCCGGCCTGGCGAAGACGATCCGCGCGACGACACGCTGTTCCACACGGTCACGCTCACGCGTTTCCACTACCGCGTGCTCGCGCCGGCCGGCTGGAAGGAGCGCGTGCAGCGCGCGCACGACTGGCGCGCGCTCGCCACGCTGCCGTGGATCTGGACGCCGCCGGCGTCCGCCCATCACCGGCTGCTGTCACGGCTGTTCGCGGCGGCCGGCGCGCAGCCGGCGAAGGTCGCCGAGGTCGACCAGGAGCAGTCGATGCTCGACCTCGTCAAATCGGGGATCGGGTTGACGCTCGCACGCGACTCGACCGCGCTGGCCGAAGCGCACGCGCATGCGCTGACGATCGTCGAACGCGTGACGGTGCCGACCGAGCTGACGTTCGTGACGCTCGCCGAGCGGCGCGACGAACCGGCGATCGCGGCCGCGCTGCGGTTGATCGAGAGCCAGTGGGTGACATGAGTGCGGCTGATGTCGGCGTGGTCGGTCGTGCATCGGGCATCGGCGCCTGACACATCCGGTGCATCCTGCGGATCGCCAACCCGCGCCCCGCGTGACGCGTGGCATCACGAACAGGCTCGAATCGCCCACCCCGCGACGTGTCGCCGCGTCCCGCTTGCTCGTCACGCCGCCATCGCAGGCTTTTTGCTAGATTGTGCCTTCGCACACCGCGAGACCCCTGATTGAAGGAGACCCGCATGGCCCGCAACATCGAGATCAAAGCCCGCGCCCGCGAATTCGACCGGCTGCGCGAACAGGCGGCTACGCTCGCGACCGAAGCGCCGCTCTTCTACCGCCAGCAGGATTTCTTCTACGACGTGCCGCGCGGCCGGCTGAAGCTGCGCCGCTTCGAGGACGGCACGCCGGCCGAACTGATCTTCTACCAGCGCGACGACCGCGACGGCCCGAAGGCGTCGTACTACACGCGCAGCCCGGTGACGAACGCGGACGCGATGCACTCGCTGCTGGCGACCGCGCTGACCACACGCGGGATCGTGACGAAGGAACGGCACGTGTACCTGGTCGGCCGCACGCGGATCCACCTCGACCGTGTCGACGGCCTCGGCGACTTCATCGAACTGGAAGTGGTGCTCGGCCCCGACGACGACGAAGCCGGCGGCGAAGCCGAGGCGCATGACGTGTTCGCGAAGCTCGGCGTGGCGCAGGAGGATCTCGTCGCGGTCGCGTGCGTCGACCTGCTGAACGCCGACGCGCAATCCGAACCGGCCTGATCGGGCCCTATCCGCGGCGGCGCCTTGCGCCCCGCCGCCGGGCCGGCCGCCGCGTCAGGCGGCGCCGGGCGCCAGGTGCGCGAGCGGCAGCGCACCGTTGCGCTTGAAGGTCGTCAGCACGATGTTCGAGCGCACGCTGTCGACGCCCGGCACGCGCATCAGCTTCTTCATCACGAACTGCGACAGCGCGTTGAGATCCGGCGCGACGATCCGCAGCAGATAGTCGGCATCGCCGACCACCGCATGGCATTCGAGCACCTCGGGCAGCACGTCGATCTGCTGCTGGAACTGCTCGATGATCGAATCGCCGTGGTGCTTGAGCTTCAGGCTCGTGAACGCCGTGACGCCAAGCCCGAGCTTCTCGGGGCGCAGCATCACACGGTAGCCTTCGATCACGCCGGCCGCCTCGAGCCGCTGCAACCGCCGGCCGATCTGCGACGGCGACAGCGGCACCTCCTCGCCAAGCTGCTGGTGCGTCGCGCGACCGAAGCGCTGCAGCACGTCGAGAAGCGCGAGATCGAAGTGATCGAGTTCCAGCATGAGCATTCTCCGCATTGATTCCTGTTTTGATGCGAGATTATCGCATCAATAAGCGAATCAACGCCATCTTTGCGCCCATTCCGCACGTCGCCCGCTCTACACTTGCATGGTTCCCAACCAACAGCGTGCAGAGCCAGATCATGTCCACCGTCGTCACCGCGAAACTGCAGGAGCAGTTCGACGCGGGCCTCGAAACCCGCGCCGATTTCACCATCGACCAGCCGCTCGAACGCTACGGCCAGGTCGACCACGCGGTGTGGCAGCAGCTCTATGCACGTCAGTCGGCGCTGCTGCACGGACGCGCGTGCGACGCGTTCGTCGCCGGGCTCGGGAAGATCGACCTGCCGGCCGACCGCGTGCCGTCGTTCGCCGACGTGAACCGCCAGCTGAAGCCGGCCACCGGCTGGGAGATCGTCGCGGTGCCGGGCCTCGTGCCCGATCGCGTGTTCTTCGAGCACCTTGCGAACCGGCGGTTTCCGGTCACCTGGTGGATGCGCCGCCCGGATCAACTCGACTACCTGCAGGAACCCGACTGTTTTCACGATCTGTTCGGCCACGTGCCGCTCCTGATCGAGCCGGTATTCGCCGACTACATGCAGGCATACGGCCGCACCGCGCTCGCGGTCGCGGACGACGAAGCGGCACTCGCGCGGCTGGCGCGGCTCTATTGGTATACGGTGGAATTCGGCCTGATCCGCGACCCGCACAGCCCGAACGGGCTGTCGATCTACGGCGCCGGAATCGTGTCGAGCAAGGGTGAAAGCCTCTACAGCATGGAAAGCGCGGCGCCGAACCGGCTCGGCTTCGACCTCGAGCGCGTGATGCGCACGCGGTACCGCATCGACACGTTCCAGAAGACTTACTTCGTGATCGACGATTTTTCGCAGCTGTTCGCGCTCGCCGACGTCGACGGCCGTGCGCTGGCCGACCGGCTGGCCGCGCTGCCGGAAATCCCGGCTGGCGCGGTGGTCGATGGCGATCTCGTGCTGCATCGCGGCACGGGCGAAGGCTGGCCGGACGACGCGGACGCGTAAGGCCGCGGGCCGTGCCGGCGTGATGCGCATGCCGGGCCGGGGGCCGCCTCCCGATGCCGGCCCCCGGGTGCCCATCGCGCAACTATGAAACAATGACCTGTACCGGCTTTGCCGCGTGGCCTTTGCCCGCGTGCGGGCGCCGTTACCGAACGAGGTGCAACATGATCCACAAGCTCACATCAGAAGAACGCAAGACCCGGCTCGAAGGCCTGCCGCACTGGACGGCCGTGCCGGGCCGCGACGCGATCCAGCGCAGCCTGCGCTTCGCCGATTTCAACGAAGCCTTCGGCTTCATGACGCGCGTCGCGATCAAGGCGCAGGAAATGAACCACCATCCGGAATGGTTCAACGTGTACAACCGCGTCGACGTGACGCTGTCGACCCACGATGCGGACGGCCTGACCGAGCGCGATATCGCGCTCGCGACGTTCATCGACCAGGTGTGCGCACACACCCCGCCGGCCGCCTGAGACCTTCCTCTACCGCCGCGCATCTTTCGACGCGCGGCGCGTCAACTTTTCATTTCGCTGAACGTTTTCTAGGATGTATTCAGCGAAAGCCTTCAGCTTTCCAAGCCATCCTTAAGGCGCACGTAAGTCTCGTACGCTTTCCGCGCCTTGGGGTCCAAACCTTCCAGTTGCAGCGCGCCTCCGCGCTGTACAATCAGCAGCGCATACGGCTTGGAGAGCGCGCTGGCCTCTTCGCAGAGTTTGAGTTCGTCGCCGCTCGACGGCGAGCGGGCGCGCCAGAAATTGATCGCGGCTTCGAGGTCGTGGATCGAAATATCGGACATGATTGGATTTAATCGTTCGCTGGCCGCCATGCTTGATGTCAGGCGCTGCGGCGCCCCTGTGGAAACGGCGTCGTGCTGTCCGCGTGCCTGAACCGCCAACCCATTGTACTTGAGCGAACTTCATGCGACTCCTTCTGATCGAAGACGACCGCCCCATCGCACGCGGTATCCAGAGCAGCCTCGAGCAGGCTGGCTTCACCGTCGACATGGTGCATGACGGCATCTTTGCCGAACAGGCACTGGCACAGAACCGCCACGAACTCGTGATCCTCGACCTCGGCCTGCCGGGCATCGACGGGATGACGCTGCTCACGCGTTTCCGCCAGACCAACCGCCACACGCCGGTCATCGTGCTGACCGCGCGCGACGAGCTGAACGACCGGATCCAGGGCCTGAACTCCGGCGCCGACGACTACATGCTCAAGCCGTTCGAGCCGGCCGAGCTCGAAGCGCGCATCCGCGCGGTGATGCGCCGCAGCGGCCCGCACAGCGACATGCCGCGCCCGGAAGTGTCGCTCGGCGGCGTCCGCCTGTCGGGCGTCGATCGCCGCATCTTCAACGACGACAAGCCGCTGGAACTGTCGCCGCGCGAATTCGCGGTGCTCGAAATGCTGCTGCTGCGTCACGGCCGCGTCGTCAGCAAGGCCCAGCTGCAGGATCACCTCACGCACTTCGGCGGCGATCTCGGCGACACCGCGATCGAAGTCTACGTGCACCGGGTGCGCAAGAAACTCGAGCAGTGCCGCGTCGAAATCGTCACGGTGCGCGGCTTCGGCTACCTGCTGCAGGAAATCCGCCAGACGGCGAGCGTCTGAGCGGCGCCGCGCGCCGGCCGGCCGCGTGCCGCCCGGCGGGCGCCCTGCCCGCGTCGCCGTCCGACGCACCACCGCGCCGCTCCCCGTGAGCGGCGCTTATCCATTTGCCCGTCGAAATGTCTTCTGATCCGGCTGTGACCACCAGCCTGCGCCGCTCGCTGCTCCGGCGCCTCGCCGCGCCGCTGTCGATGCTCGCGCTGATGAGCGGCCTGATCGCCTACTGGCTCGCGTGGCAATACACGCAACACGTGATCGACCGCTCGCTCGCCGATCTCGCGACCGCCATCTCCAAACAGATCCAGATCGCCGGCCCCGATGCGCCGTTCACCGTGCCGCCGCTCGCCCAGGCAATGTTCTCCGATCCGGCCGAGGCACTGATCTACCGGATCAGCGACGGCGAACAGGAACTCGCCGGCGACCCGAAGCTGCCGCTGCGTGGCATCAACGTGCGCCGCATGCATTACGCCTACGTGTTCGAGGCCGAGTACGACAACCGCGCGGTGCGGGTCGCGCAGGTGCGCGTCGAAGAAGTCGAGGGCGGCCGGCCGATGGTGGTCGAGGTCGCGCAGCCGGTGCGGCACCGCTACCGGATCGCGGCCGAATTCCTCGTCGCGATCATGATGCCGCTGCTGCTGCTGCTGCTCGCGGGCTGGGGCATCGTGTGGCGTGTCGTGAACCAGCAGCTCGGCCCGCTCACGCATCTCGCCGATTCGCTGAACCGGCAGACGCACACGTCACTGGAACCCGTCGACGAAACCGAAGTGCCGCTCGAGATCCGGCCGCTGACGAGCGCGATGAACGCGCTGCTCGGCCGCCTGAAGACCGCGCTCGATGCGCAGCGCAAGTTCATCGCCGATGCCGCGCACCAGTTGCGCACGCCGCTCACGGCCGTGAAGCTGCATGCCGAACAGGCCGCCGTCGCGCGCGACCCGCAGCAGACCTACGCCGCGGTGCGCGAACTGCGGGCGGCCGCCGATCGCGCGGTGCGTCTGTCGAATCAGCTGCTGTCGCTCGCGCGTGCGGAGCCGGGCGAACAGGCCGCGCGCTTCGTCGACGTCGACCTGGCGGCGATGGCGTTCGAGACGGGCGCCGAATGGGTGCCGCGCGCGCTCGCGTCGCATGTCGACCTCGGCTTCCAGCGCAGCGACGATCCCGGCGAAGACGAAACGCTGAACGTGCGCGGCAACCCCGTGCTGCTGCGCGAGGTGATCGCGAACCTGCTCGACAATGCGCTGAAGTATGTGCCGCTCGCACGGCCGGACGGCGCACGGATCACGGTGAACGTCGCGCGCGGCGTGCTCGAGGACGGCCAGCCGGCCGCCGAGATCGTCGTCGAGGACAACGGTCCGGGCGTGCCTGCGAACCAGCAGGCAGACCTGTTCAAGCGCTTCTTCCGCGGCGATGCGCAAAGCGGCAACGGCGTCGAGACGGGCGCCGGCCTCGGGCTCGCGATCGTGCACGACATCATCGCGATGCACGGCGGCACGGTGTCGTACGAGGATGCGTCGGAAGGCGGTTCGCGCTTCGTGGTGCGGGTGCCGCTCGCCAAGCGCGCGGCGAAGCCGGCGAGCGAGACGCCGGCCGCCACGCCGACGCACTGACGCGCGCACGGCCCTCTATCGGGCGGGACGGCTGGCCGCGCGGCCCCTCGGCGCATGGCGGCCAGCCGGTGCAGCAGCCGCGCACGAAGCGCGGCCGCGGCAGTCACTTCTTCTTTTTCTTGTCCTTCGTGCCGGACTCGGACTTGCCGTCCTTCTTCTTTTTCTTCTTGCCGTCGTCGTCCGGGGTGGCGAGCAGCGTGCCACGGCACGCGGCCGCGCCGCAATGGCACGCGTATTCGCGCTTGAGCTTCTTCGTCAGCTTCTCGTCGATCACGAGGCCATAGTCGTAGAACAGCTCCTCTTCCGGCCCGATGTCGCGCAGCGCGTGGATGAACACGCGGCCCTTGATCTCCTCGGCCTCGCAGTTCGGCGCGCACGAATGGTTGATCCAGCGCGCGCTGTTGCCGTCGATCTTGCCGTCGATCACCCCGCCCTCTTCCAGTGCGAAGTAGAACGTATGGTTTGGCTCGTTCGGGTCGTGCGGATGGCGGCGCAGCGCTTCCTTCCACGAAATTCGCTCGCCCTTGTATTCCACTACGCGCTCGCCGGCCTTGATCGGCTCCACCGCGAACACGCCCTTGCCGTGTACTCCCGAGCGGCGCACCGCGATCCTGCGTGAACTCATCGAACGAATCCTTTGAAGACGACTTGAATGGAAGACGGCCGCGATCGCGGCCCTGCGCCGCGCAAAACGAAAACGCGGCACCGACCGGTGCCGCGTCGGGGCGTGCGGCGAATCACCCGCATCCTACACGTTCGCGATTGCTTCGTTCAACATCGCGCGCAATATTGCGCGCATGACGCTCAGCGCTGGCCGAATGCGATGTCGCCGAACAACGTTTTGTGCTCGCGCGGCTGCGAACGCCAGTACTGCGGCGGCGCCGATACCTGCGCGCCGAGCTCGGCAGCCGCATGCCACGGCCAGCGCGGGTCGTACAGCATCGCGCGCGCCATCGCGACGAAATCGGCGTCGCCCGACTCGATCAGCCGGTTCGCATGCGCGGGGTCGTTGATGAGGCCGACCGCAATCGTCGGCATCCCGACCGCGCGCTTCACGGCCTGCGCGAACGGCACCTGGTAACCGGGCGACAGCGGAATCTTCTGCAGCGGCGACACCCCGCCGGACGACACGTCGATCCAGTCGCAGCCGCGCTGCTTCAGTTCGTGGGCAAATGCGATCGTGTCGTCGAGCTCCCAGCCGCCCTCGACCCAGTCGGTCGCCGACACGCGCACGCCGACCGGCCGGTCCTCCGGAAACGCCGCGCGCACGATCTCGAAGATCTCGAGCGGAAAGCGCATCCGGTTTTCGCGCGAGCCGCCGTATTCGTCGGTACGCTGGTTCGACAGCGGCGACAGGAACTGATGCAGCAGGTAGCCGTGCGCCGCGTGCACTTCGATCGCATCGATGCCGAGGCGCGCGGCACGCCTCGCGGCGGCCGCGAACGCTTCGCGGATCCGGTTCAGGCCGGCCGCGTCGAGCGCGAGCGGCGGCGTCTCGCCGTCCTTGTGCGGCACGGCCGACGGCGCATGCGGCAGCCAGCCGCCATCGGCGACGGACACGAGCTGGCCGCCCATCCACGGCACCTCGCTCGACGCCTTGCGCCCCGCATGCGACAGCTGCATCGCGATGCGGATCGGCGAATGCTTGCGGATCGCCGCCAGTACGGGCTTGAGCGCCGCTTCGGTCACGTCGTCCCACAGACCAAGGTCGCCGGCCGTGATGCGTCCATCGGGTTCGACGGCGGTCGCTTCGATGCAGAGCAGGCCCGCGCCGGACAGCGCGAGATGGCCGAGGTGGATCATGTGCCAGTCGGTCGCCTCGCCGCGCTCGGCAGAGTACTGGCACATCGGGGAGATCACGATCCGGTTCGGAAGGATCACGCCGCGCAGCGTGAACGGGGAAAACAGCGCAGTCATGGATGCCGCTCGCCAGGGAAGGGAAAGAGCAAACGAGCGTAGCACGCAGGCTCGAAGCCTGCTGGCGGCCGGTTCGGCAGTAAGCGGATGGTCAGGCAGGGCCGGCGTGCGGCCGGCAGCGAGGCCGCGCGCACGCGGCGTGCAGCGGTGTGCCGGCCGGCAATGCCTGCGGGCCGGTCACGCGCGGTGCAGTTCGTTCGGGATCAAAGCCCGACGCTATCGAGCCACTCCGCGAACATGCGCCGCGCGGCCGTCTCCAGCGCGGGACCGTATTGCACGGTGTCGTCACGCAACCGGCACGCGTCGATGCCGGGCGTCGACGCGATTTCACCGGCGTTGCCGATCAGCCAGGGTTCGAAGCGGTCGGCGCGGATTTCGGGATGGCATTGCAACGCCAGCACGTGCTGCCCCCACGCGAATGCCTGGTGGCGACAGGCCGGTGTCGACGCGAGATGGATTGCGCCGCCCGGCAGGTCGAACGTATCGCCATGCCAGTGCAGCATCGAGGTCGTCGCGCCGTCGAGATGGCGCATCGGCGACGCGCGGCCCGCATCGGTGAGCGTCAGCGGCGCCCAGCCGAGTTCCTTCTGCGCCGCCGGATAGACACGCGCACCGAGCGCGCGGGCGATGAACTGCGCCCCCAGGCAGATACCGAGGATCGGCAGTCCGGCGTCGATGCGCTGGCGCACGAGCGCCGCGAGCGGCGCGATCGACGGATACTGCGCGTCGTCGTACACGCTGAGCGGCCCGCCGAGCATCACGAGCAGCGACGGCTTGAGCGCGTCGAGCACCTCGACGCGCGACGATCCGACGTCGACGTAGCGTACTCGCCGCCCGCGCTCTCCGAGCACCTGCTCGAAGCTGCCGAGGTCCTCGAAATGCACGTGGCGGATCGCCACCACTTCAGCGTTCATCATCGGCCTCCCGGTCGATCGACGGACGTCAGCCGGCGAACACCTTCCAGGTCTTCTTTTGCGTCGCCGCGTCGGCTTCTTCCTGCACCGAACAGTCGAGACGCAGATCGCTGTCGGCCATCGACAGGTCGAGCGCCGCGCAGTAATGCACGGTCTTCTTCGACTGCTTGCCCGGCTGGAAATGCGCGCACGTCAGGCACATGCGCTGCGGCGGCGTCGCACCGGCCACCTGCAGTTCACGCAGCGTCTTCAGCAGCGCGCGGTACAGCGCGCCCTGCTCGTCCGCGCCGAGCTTGCCGACGGCTTTCGTCAGGAATTCCGGCCATTGCAGCGCCTTCTTTGCCGCGGTACGGCCGCGGGCCGACAGGCGCACGGCCAGCGCGCGGCCGTCGTCCAGTGCGCGACGCTTCTCGACGAGCCCCTTCGTCTCGAGCGTGCTGACCGCATCGCTGGTGGTCGCAGCCGTGAGCTGCGTCTCGCGCGCGATCTCGCCGAGCCGCATCGGGCCCTTGCGTTGCAGCAGCAGCACGAGGATCTCGCCCTGCGTCGGCGTGAGGCCAGCGCCTTCCGCCCAATCCCATGCCTGGCTTCGCATGGCCGTACTCAACCGCAGCAAGCTGTGGGTCACACGTCCCGAAGCCTGATTCCCGTAAACGCCTTCGCTCATAGTCTTTTCGCTTTGCCGCCGCCCGGATTGCCGAGCAGCCGTAGTGTGGAGATCGAATGTCTATCTCAAAACAGACGCTCGTTGCAGAGCGTCGACACGGCCGTCGCGAGGCACACGCGGCGGTCGCGTTCGCGGCGACCGGTGAGACACGCGTCGTTCCGGTGTCCGCAAAGCCGACATTCTAAGCGAGAGCGGAAAATCGCACAGCTAAGTTATCCCCTTCATTCTGTGGAAAATCGCTGGATAACCGCATTTTTTCGTTGTGCCGCCAATCTCTGCCGGCCCCACGGCGCAACGCGCGACCATTTTCCTGTCCGAATCGGCCATCGTGCCGATGGCACCGATCCACCGGGTTATCCCGCTCCTAGCGCGTTGACTTTGAAGCGGAATATCAGGTTATCCACAGATTTTCAGGACGCCTGCCGACGCGGTGCGCACGAATCGGCGTCGACCGGCGTTCAGCGAATCGCCGCGCGGTCGAGCCTCTAATCTGCAAAACATTTTTTCATTCTCGCCAGCGCAGGCACTGCTGGCGGACCGTCTCGTTCAGCGATTTTTCCTGTTTGAAAACGGTTCTCAACCACGATGCGTCATTCACGCGTGCCTTCGCGAGCGCGCCGATCTCGTCGAGCGCCGCGCGCGAGCCGAGCGCCGCCGCATGCGGCGCAATCCGGTCGAGCGTGTCGAGGATATCTTCCGCGATCGTGCGGCGCTCACCTGTCTGAGGATTGACGCAGGTGCCCTCGAGCCCGAATCGGCACGCTTCGAAGCGGTTGAATGTATAGACGAGATAGTCGTCCTCCGACAGCTTCAGCGGCCGGTCGGTCAGCAGGTAGCGCGCGAGCGTCTGGATGTAGCACGCGATCGCGGCCGCGCGGTCGACCGACAGCGGCGTGTCCATCACGCGCACCTCGATCGTCCCGTAGCCGGGCTTCGGCCGGATGTCCCAGTAAAAGTCCTTCATCGAGTTGACGACGCCCGTGTTGACCATCTTCGTGAAGTACTCCTCGAAGCTGTCCCAGGTCAGCACGAACGGCGCGCGGCCCGATAGCGGGAACGCGAACACCGAATTCAGGCGCGCCGAATGAAAGCCGGTGTCGACGTTCTGCACGAACGGCGACGACGCGGACAGCGCGATGAAGTGCGGAATGAAGCGCGACATCGAGTGCAGCAGGAACAGCGCGCTGTCCGGATCGGGGCAGCCGATGTGCACGTGCTGGCCGAACACGGTGAACTGCTTCGCGAGATAGCCGTACAGCTCGGAGATGTACTGGAAGCGCGGCGCGTCGTAGATCTGCCGGTCGCTCCACTGCTGGAACGCATGCGTGCCGCCGCCGCACAGCCCGACGTTGAGCTGGTCGGCCGCCTTCACGAGCACGTCGCGGATCGCGTGCAGCTCGGAGACCGCCTGCTCGTGCGAATGGCAGATGCCGGTCGACAGCTCGATCATGCTCTCGGTGATTTCCGGCGTGATGTTGCCGGGGAAGGTCTCGCCCTGGATCAGGCGCATCAGGTCGGATGCCGCCTTGGTCAGGTCGTAGTTGTGCGTGTTGACGACCTGGATCTCCAGTTCGACGCCGAACGTGAACGGTTCGGAATTGACGAAGGTTTCGAGTGCCATGGCAGGTTCCGGAATCAGTTTCTGTCGCTGCGTTCGCTGACCGCCGACAGGCAGCGGTAGACGACGAACGGGCTGACGAGCTGCAGGATCACGATCGTGCACATCACGATCGCGCGCAGGTGCGGGTCGAAATTCGGATAGAGCTGGTAGGTGTCGTCGACGAGCAGGTACGACAGCGCGGACATCGGTGTCAGCGCGATGCCGAGCGCGACGCCCTGCTTCATCCCGAGCCCGCTCGGCTTCGCGAACGCGACGACGCCGGCGAGCTTGGCGGCGAGCCGCGTGACGATCAGCGCGATCGCGAGCAGGCCGCCGAGCGCGATGTCGCCCCACGTGAACGACGTGAGCGTGAGCACGAACAGGATCACCGTCAGCAGCCAGCCGGCCGTGCCGAAGTGCTCGGGCCACAGCTGCGGCCGCGCTTCGAGGTTCTTCACGATGATGCCGGCGAGCAGCAGCGTGAGCAGCGTCGACAGCTTCAGCGCCTGAGCCACCGCGATCGCGAGCATCACGAGCCCGAACAGCGCGACGAACGAGTGCTCGTCGCGCATCGTCGCGGTCATGTGACGGAACAGGTAATTGCACGCCCGCGCGACCAGGTACGCGACGATGAACGAACCGACGATCAGGTAGACGGGTTGCAGGATCGTCGCGAAAACGTTCCCGTACGCTTCCTGGTGGAGCCAGCTCGTGACGAGCTTGGTCAGCACGATCGCGTACACGCTGTTCAGCGCGGTCAGCGTGATGAGGCGCTGCGACACCTGCCCTTCCGCGCGCAGTTCGGTCTTGAGCTGGATCACCATCGACGGCGACGTCGCGATCGCGATCGCCGACAACACGAGCGCGACCATGCCCGACACGCCGAGCGCGAGCATCACGAACAGCACGAGCACGAACGTCAGGGTTGCCTCCGCGAGGCTCGATGCAATCAGCCACGGATTGCGGCGAATCCATTTCAGGTCGAGACGGCTGCCGAGCTCGAACAGCAGCAGGCCGAGCGCGACGTCGATCAGCAGCCGCGAGGTTTCGTCGGTGCTCGCGTCGATCACGCCGAATCCGAACGAACCGGCGATGAGACCGATCACCGCATAACCGGTGATGCGCGGCAGCCGCCATGCGCGATAGCACAGCTCGCCACACAGACCGGCCGCGAACAACGCGAGCCCGGCCCAGAACACGGCATCCGGCGCGAGCGGCCAGTTGGGCAGGAATGAGAACGCCGACTTCATCGTGGTGACTTCTCCTTTGGAAGCAATCGCCAGCGGCGCGGGGTCAAGCGTCAGAAATGAGATGCGAGCCGGCTGGGTATCGCCCCGAGTGTGATTGTTGTGGTCGACGACGGCGGGACATGGGATCCGCCTCTTCCGCCATCCGGCGGACTGTCGTTCAGGCTGCCGATCTGGATTGTCGGCCTGGTGTGTGAACGGACTGCGCAGTCTCGAAGATTCAGATTCGAAATCGAGCCGACCGTTCCATTGAAGCATGTCCGGCGCTTGGCCGAACGAACGCGAAGGAAACCGATTGTGCCACAGCTTTTTCGCTCCGGAACCGATTGAATCGACTCGCGGCGCTGTGAGGCACCACAGGTCTTTGGTTTCAATGGTTTACTTGTATATATACGTAGTAGAAGTTAACAAGACGCGCACAGTTCTGTGGATAACTTCAGTTTACGCAACAAGATCAAGGTGTTGGCGCAGCCATAACCCGTTGCACAGGCTGTTTGCTCACAGAGGTTTGAGTTGAGCAACTTTGGGGCCGCTTCGTGGCTGTGCCGAGTTGCCCAGTTTACGTCCACTGTGATTGCACACGAAGTGCGTGCGGATTCCGTGCGGTTATCCACAGCGTCGAGTGGATAACCTTGCGCGGAAAAATCGAAGTACTGTGAGGATTCGGCTGACGAGATCAGCCGATCTGGCGGCCGCGCAGCGCGCGGATCAGGAACCGGGCCGGATCGACGGCATCGGCGAGTTCACGCTCGAGCGGCAGCGGCTCGCCTTCGAGTTGCGACGCAATCAGCTCGGCGCCGAGCGCCGCCCATACCAGGCCGCGGGAGCCGTAGCCGAATGCGCCGTAGAGGCCCGCGGTGCGCGGCAGGTCGCGCGCCTTCGCACCGCTCAGCGCGCGTGCGTTCGCGACGGCCTGCGCTTCGTCGGCGAGCGGGCCGATCACCGGCACGCGATCGGCGACGACCCAGCGAAACGCGACGCGCCCGCGCAGCGTTTCGACGTCCGGCAACTCGCCGATCAGGCCCGGCAGCAGATGCCGGACGCGCGCGATATTTTCGATATGTCCGGCAGTGCGCATCGCCGGATCGAGGTCGTCGGGTTCGAACGTCGCGCCGATCAGCAGCGTGCCGTCGTCGAGCGGCACGGCATAGCCGTCGCCGATCGCCGGACACGTTAGCGGCGCCGTGCTGCCGGGCGGCAGCAGCGTGAGCTGGCCGCGCACCGGTTGCAGCGCGACATGCCGCAGGCCCGCGAGACGCACGGCGTCACCCGCATTCGCGAGCACGACGACCGGCGCTTCGGCGAGCGTCGCGCCTGCCGCATCGACGGCGCGCCACGTGTCGCCGTCACGCTCGAGTCGCGCGACTTCGGTGCCGGCCAGCAGTGTCACGCGTTCACCGGCCGCCGCGACCTGTGCGGCGCAGAGCCCGGCCGGCCATACGGCGCCGCCGTGCGGAAACAGCAGGCCGCCATGTGCGACCGGCAGGTTCAGATGCGCGCGGGCGGCGTCGGTGTCGAGCAGCGACACATAGTCGGACGGTGCGCCGAGCGCATCGAACGCATCGCGCATCCGCACGAAATCGTCCGCCGATTCCGCGAGATGGATCATCCCGCGTGTGCTGCGCGCAAACGTGTGGCCGGCGTTCTCGAGCGCGCGCCAGCGTGCGAGCGCATGCAGGAAACCGCTGCGCGTGAGGCGGCTCGCGACGTTGTCGTCGCGCGTCATCAGTGGATGGAATACCCCGGCCGGATTGCCCGATGCATCGCTCGCGATCCGCTCGTGCCGCTCGATCAGCGTGACGTTCCAGCCGCGTGAGGCGAGCCGTTCGACGACCGCGCAACCAGCCAGCCCGGCGCCGATCACGATCGCGTCGCGCGCGGCGACCGGCAATGCGCGCGGCGGTTCGTGCCGGCGCATCCGCCAGCGCGGGGCATATTCGCCGACGCGCAGCGCGGGTTCGCCGGCGCAATCGTCGACCTCGCGACTCGTGAAACCCGTTTCCTCGAGCGTTTGTTTCACGGCATCGTCGCGCGAATGCGTCGCATAGGTTGCCCCAACGCCGGCGATGCGTGCGAATGCGCGCGTCACGTCGGCCGACAGCAAATCGCCATACTCGGCGGACACGACGTTGCCGAGATAGAACGCATCGGCGCGCGCGACGAACCGTTGCAGCATGTCACGCGCGTCGCCGAATGCAAGCGTGAGCACCACGCGCCCTTCGTCGAATTCGAGCCGATGCAGGCCGGGCACATGCATCGGCCACGCATCGAGCAGCGTATCCGCGTATTCCGATATGGTTGTGCCCGCAACGATATGTGAAATGGCGCGTTGCAGGTCCTCGCGCGAGAACGGATGCGGTTCGACCGCGACGAAATGCAGCCGCTCGCAGCGTGCGGGATCGTCGCGCCACGCGGCCCACGTCGCGAGGAAATGGCCGCCCGTGCCGAATCCCGTCTCGACGACCGTGAACGTGCGGCGGCCGCGCCAGCGGGCCGGCAGCCCGTTGCCGGCGAGCATCCGGTTCGCGTGCGCGCGTGCGCGCGAGGCGTCGCGACGGAGCTCGCCGTACTCGGGCGAGACCAGAATGCCGTCGTCGCGGCGGGCGAGCGTGGCGGGAACGAGTCGGTCGGTCATGCGAAACAAAAAACGTGGCAGCCAAGCCTGGCAAGGGATTGCGCGGAGGCGTCCGGCGGGCCGTTGGCAAAAACCAACGGCGTTGCGCGGTGGCGGACCCGACTGCATACCCTGTCCGGTTGGCGCAGGTCAAAAAACGGGCAATCGACGATTCATTCGGCGAAATACCGATGAAAATCTTTGAAACCCTTGTCGTTATTGGGTTTGCGCTGCGCTATCATAGCAACGCCGTACCGCGGGGTGGCCGCCGGCAAGCCGGACGGCACGTCGCGCGGGCCAGGATTCGGCGCTGTGCCATCGAAGTCTGACTCTCGACGGCACGGTTCGCGCACGTATAATCGGCGCGTTCGCGCTGTTCGTGTCAAACCTAACCTGAAAAAGGAACCTTAATGAACAAACAGGAACTGATCGACGCCGTCGCCGCCCAAACGGGCGCCAGCAAGGCTCAAACCGGCGAAACGCTGGACACGCTGCTCGAAGTCATCAAGAAGGCCGTGTCGAAGGGTGATGCGGTTCAGCTGATCGGCTTCGGCAGCTTCGGTTCGGGCAAGCGCGCAGCACGTACGGGCCGCAACCCGAAGACCGGCGAAACCATCAAGATCCCGGCAGCCAAGACGGTCAAGTTCACGGCTGGCAAGGCGTTCAAGGACGCCGTCAACAAGCGTTGATTCAGCGCCTGTTCCAGGAAAAAAACCCGCCTTTCGGCGGGTTTTTTGTTGGACGCGCGCGGCATTTTCGCCACAGTTCGCGCCGCTCTTGCAAGATTTAACGGTTCCTTCCGCAGGCCGTTTTTACCGCGGTTTACCGCGTATTACGCGTGCACGATCTGCGTGTCGCCGGGATCGTCGTCGTGCGCATCGACATCCCACACCGGGAACGGATCGTCGAACGCGGTCCATTGCGCCGCACCGAGTGCGAATTCCGCATCGGTGAGCAGGCATGCGTCGAGTTTCGCGCGCCATGCGTCGGCATCGAGCCCGATGCCGATCAGCACGAGTTCCTGACGGCGATCGCCAACCGAACGGTCGTCGAGGTCGCCCTGCCACTCCGTGCGAATTTCAGCGAGCAACTCGTCGTCGTCCGGCCATTCCGTGCGATCCTGCGCGGCCCACCAGAGGCCCGCCGGGCCATGCCGGCATACGCCGCCCGCCTGCGACAACGAACCCGCGATGTCGTTGCGCGTCGCGAGCCAGAAAAAGCCCTTGCTGCGCAGCACGCCCGGCCACTCCTGATGCAGCAGCGCCCAGAGTCGTGCCGGATGAAACGGCCGGCGCGCGCGGTAAACAAAATTGCCGATGCCGAATTCGTCGGCTTCGCCATGCACGTGCGCGTGATGCGGGTCGTGGCACTCGGGATCGTCGCAATGCGTGTGATCGTGATCGAGTGACGCGAGCCAGCCCGGCGCGTTCGCGGCTTCGTCGAAATCGAAACGTCCGGTGTTCAGCACTTCGTCGAGCGGCACGTTGCCGAACGTCGACACGACCTGGTGCGCGCGCGGGTTGAGCCGCGCGAGGATGTGCTGCAGGCGCGCGCGTTCTTCCGCGCCGACGAGGTCGGTCTTGTTGATCACCAGCACGTCGCAGAACTCGATCTGCTCGATCAGCAGCTCGACGAGCGTGCGATCGTCTTCGTCCGAGGCGGCG
Source organism: Burkholderia sp. Bp8998 (assembly GCF_003854235.1). Classification (NCBI taxonomy): domain Bacteria; kingdom Pseudomonadati; phylum Pseudomonadota; class Betaproteobacteria; order Burkholderiales; family Burkholderiaceae; genus Burkholderia; species Burkholderia sp. Bp8998. The sequence goes on along the minus strand of NZ_QTQF01000030.1, from coordinate 57,246 downwards.
ATGCCGCGTGTCGCGAGCGCGTCGTCGGATCCGTAGTCGCGCAGGAAATTGTAGGCGTCGACTACGGTGACGAGCGTGTCGAGCCGCGCGACGTTCGACAGCGATGCGCCGTCGTCGTCGACGAACGTGAAGGTTTCGGCGATCGGCATCGGCTCCGCGATGCCGGTCGATTCGATCACGATCGCGTCGAAGCGGCCGTCCGCCGCGAGATTGCGGATCTCGACGAGCAGGTCGTCGCGCAGCGTGCAGCAGATGCAGCCGTTCGACATCTCGACGAGGCGTTCCTCGACGTGCGACAGCGCCTGCGCATCGCGCACGAGCGATGCGTCGATGTTGACCGCCGCGAGATCGTTGACGATCACGGCGACTTTCAGGCCCGCGCGGTTCGCGAGGATGTGATTGAGCAGCGTGGTCTTGCCGGCGCCGAGGAAACCGGACAGCACGGTGACGGGCAACGGCTGGTTCATTGCCGGGTTCATAACGATTTGCACCAACGGAAAAGATGAAAAAGCGGCCGCGGCGCCCTGGCGGGGCGCGATCAGCCCGAAGCCGGTCGCCCGGGGCCAGTCGAAACCGCGGCGTGAGCCCGCATTGTGCATCAAACGCGCGCCGGCCGAGCGGCCCGGCGTCAGCCCACGCTGCGTCGTGGCGTCACTGCTCGGGCGGCAGCAGCTTCCACTGCGCCAGGATCCCGGCGATCTGCCGCGCGTACTTGTCGCGCAGCGACGGCGTTTCGGAATGATAGGCGCCGACGGCCTGCCATGTGTTGCCGTAGCGATTCATCTTCTGGCGCAGGTGCCACGCGGCGATGTAGACGTTCTTGCACGGCTGCATCAGCGTGTCTCGGCCGATGCCGTAGCGCGACAGCGTCGGCAGGTGGATCGAATTGATCTGCATCAGGCCGTAGTCGACCGAGCCGTTCGTATTCTTGTTCAGCGCGTCGGGCCGGTTGCGCGACTCCTGCCACGCGATCGCGCGGAGGATCAACGGATTGACCTTCTGGTACCGGGCGGCCTCGTCGAAACAATCCGCGCGAGCGTTCCCGCAGGCGAACCACACGCCGGCGGCGATCAACGCGATCGAAGCGAACCGTCTGTTCATGGAGCGGAAACGAAAAGGGAATGACGCAAGGATCGGGAAAACCCGTGGCTGTTATCCGTACGACCGGAAACGCGCCGACCGTATCATACCGACAGTCCGTCACGTGACGACATGCAAAAGACGGCAGCCCGTTTATACCGCATTTCCGTGTCGATTCATCGCAAAACGACGGCGATGGCCGGAATGCCGAGGCGGTGCCGGAATCTTACATATTGCATACGGTATGTCGGATAGATGTCGTTTGTGAGACAGTCCTCGGATCAATGTGATATTTCGGACATGAAAAACTGCTAATGTCGCCTCTTTAGGACTTGGATCCCAGCACTACCGCCGGAAGTGGCCTGAGCCGGCATCGACCCATTCATCCATGACAAGAAATCGCTTCGTTATGCGGCGCATCGCCACGACCCTGATGGTCGCCGGCATCATCGTCTCGCAGGCCGCCTACGCTCAGGTCACGCTCAATTTCGTGAATGCGGATATCGACCAGGTCGCCAAGGCGATCGGCGCCGCAACCGGCAAGACCATCATCGTCGACCCCCGCGTGAAGGGGCAGCTCAATCTCGTGGCCGAGCGGCCGGTGCCGGAAGACCAGGCGCTGAAGACGCTGCAGTCGGCGCTGCGCATGCAGGGCTTCGCGCTCGTGCAGGATCACGGCGTGCTGAAGGTCGTGCCGGAGGCCGACGCGAAGCTGCAGGGCGTGCCGACCTATGTCGGCAATGCGCCGCAGGCGCGCGGCGACCAGGTCATCACGCAGGTGTTCGAGCTGCACAGCGAATCGGCGAACAACCTGCTGCCGGTGCTGCGGCCGCTGATCTCGCCGAACAATACGGTCGCCGCCTACCCGGCGAACAACACGATCGTCGTCACCGACTATGCGGACAACGTGCGCCGCATCGCGCAGATCATCTCGGGTATCGACAGCGCCGCCGGCGCGCAGGTTCAGGTCGTGCCGCTGCGCAACGCGAACGCGATCGACCTGGCCGCGCAACTGCAGAAGATGCTCGACCCCGGCGCGATCGGCAACAGCGACGCGACGCTGAAGGTGTCGGTCACGGCTGACCCGCGCACCAACTCGCTGATGCTGCGCGCATCGAGCGCCTCGCGCCTCGCGGCGGCGAAGCGCCTCGTGCAGCAGCTCGACGCGCCGAGCGCGGTGCCCGGCAACATGCACGTCGTGCCGCTGCGCAATGCCGACGCGGTGAAGCTCGCGAAGACGCTGCGCGGGATGCTCGGCAAGAGCGGAAACGAAAGCGGCTCGTCGGCGTCGTCCAACGATGCGAACAGCTTCAACCAGAGCGGCGGCTCGTCGTCGAGCGGCAACTTCTCCACCGGCACGTCGGGCACCCCGCCGCTGCCGTCCGGCGGGCTCGGCGGTTCGTCGTCGTCATCGTCGTACGGCAGCGGTGCGTCGGGCAGCGGCGGCCTCGGCAGCGGCGGCCTGCTCGGCGGCGACAAGGACAAGGGCGACGACAATCAGCCCGGCGGGATGATCCAGGCCGATGCGGCAACCAATTCGCTGATCATCACCGCATCCGATCCGGTCTACCGGAACCTGCGCTCGGTGATCGACCAGCTCGACGCGCGGCGTGCGCAGGTCTACATCGAAGCGCTGATCGTCGAGCTGAACTCGACGACGCAGGGCAACCTCGGGATCCAGTGGCAGGTGGCGAGCGGCCAGTTCCTCGGCGGCACGAACCTGAACCCCGCGCTAGGCCTGGGCAACAGCATCATCAACCTGACGACCGGCGGCACGGCCGCCACCACGGGGCTGGCCGCCAATCTCTCGAACCTGAGCCAGGGCCTCAACATCGGCTGGCTGCACAACATGTTCGGCGTGCAGGGGCTCGGTGCGCTGCTGCAGTATTTCTCGGGCGTGGCCGACGCAAACGTGCTGTCGACGCCGAACCTGGTCACGCTCGACAACGAGGAAGCGAAGATCGTCGTCGGCCAGAACGTGCCGATCGCGACCGGTTCGTATTCGAACCTGACGAGCGGCACGACGAGCAACGCGTTCAATACGTACGACCGGCGCGACGTCGGCCTGACGCTGCACGTGAAGCCGCAGATCACCGACGGCGGGATCCTGAAGCTGCAGCTCTACACGGAAGATTCGGCCGTCGTCAGCGGCACCACCAACGCGCAGACCGGCCCGACCTTCACGAAGCGCTCGATCCAGTCGACGATCCTGGCCGACAACGGCGAGATCATCGTGCTCGGCGGCCTGATGCAGGACAACTACCAGGTGACGAACAGCAAGGTGCCGCTGCTCGGCGACATCCCGTGGCTCGGCCAGCTGTTCCGTTCGGAATCGAAGCAGCGCCAGAAGACCAACCTGATGGTGTTCCTGCGTCCGGTGATCATCTCCGATCGCAGCACCGCGCAGGAAGTCACGGCCAACCGCTACGACTACATTCAGGGCGTGACGGGTGCGTACAAGTCGGACAACAACGTGATCCGCGACAAGGACGATCCGGTCGTCCCGCCGATGCCGCTCGGTCCGAGCCAGGGTGGAACGCCTGCGGGCAACCTGTTCGACCTCGACAAGATGCGCCGTCAGCAGATGCAGCGCCAGGTGGCGCCGGTGCCGGCCCAGCCGCTGCCGGAGCAGACGCCCGTGCAGCCGCAGAGCGTGCCGCAGCAGTCGGTGCCGCAACAACCGCTGACCGCCACGCCGGGAGCCTCGCAGTGAGCGACGTGTTCGCGTCCTCGCCCCAAGACGGCGCGCCCGGCGAGCGGCAGCCGCCGTCGCCGCTCGCCGCGCGCCTGCTGCCGTACGGCTTCGCGAAGAGCGGCCAGGTGCTGATCGCGCACCAGCTCGACGACACACTCGAGGTGTGGATCAGCGAACGCACGAACGATGCGGCGCTCGCCGAAATCGCGCGCAACTTCGGCTCGATCTCCGTGCATCGCGTGCCGGCCGACGAGCTCGCGCAGGCGATCAACCAGGCCTACGCGCGCCACGACGGCAGCGCGGCGCAGATCGTCGGCGAGGTCGAAGGCGAAGTCGACCTGTCGCGGCTGATGCAGGACATTCCCGAAGTCGAGGATCTGCTCGAATCGGAAGACGACGCGCCGATCATCCGGATGATCAACGCGCTGCTCACGCAAGCGGCGCGCGAACAGGCATCGGACATTCACATCGAGCCGTTCGAGAATGCATCGGTCGTGCGGTTTCGCGTCGACGGCACGCTGCGCGACGTCGTGCGTCCGAAGAAGGCGCTGCACGGCGCGCTGATCTCGCGGATCAAGATCATGGCGCAGCTCGACATCGCAGAGAAACGTTTGCCGCAGGACGGCCGCATCACGCTGCGCGTCGGCGGCCGGCCGGTCGACGTGCGGGTGTCGACGCTGCCGACCGGGCACGGCGAGCGCGCGGTGCTGCGTCTGCTGGAAAAGGATGCGCAGCGCCTGAACCTCGAAGCGCTCGGGATGGGCCGCGACACGCTCGGCCAGTTCGACAAGCTGATCGGCCGCCCACACGGGATCGTGCTGGTGACGGGCCCGACCGGCTCGGGCAAGACGACGACGCTGTATGCGTCGATGTCGCGGCTCGAGACGGCGACGACCAACATCATGACCGTCGAGGACCCGATCGAATACGACCTGTCCGGCATCGGTCAGACGCAGGTGAACGAGCGGATCGGGATGACCTTTGCCCGCGCGCTGCGTTCGATCCTGCGCCAGGACCCGGACGTGATCATGATCGGCGAAATCCGCGATCTCGAAACCGCGCAGATCGCGGTGCAGGCATCGCTGACGGGCCACCTCGTGCTCGCGACGCTGCACACCAACGACGCGGCATCGGCCGTCACGCGTCTGACCGACATGGGCGTCGAGCCGTACCTGCTCGCGTCGTCGCTGCTCGGCGTGCTCGCGCAGCGCCTGGTGCGCCAGCTCTGCCCGGTCTGCAAGGAAGCGCGGCAGGAGGAAGGCCGCACCGTGTGGCATCCGGTCGGCTGCGACAAGTGCGGGCATTCGGGCTACACGGGGCGGCGCGGCGTGTACGAACTGCTGGTGGTCGACGATTCGATCCGCACGCTGATCCACCGCAACGCGGCCGATGCCGAGATTCTCGCCGCGGGCCGCGCGGAAGGGATGCGCACGCTGCGCGACGACGCGGAACGCTGGCTCGCGGCCGGCGCGACCTCGCTCGAGGAAGTGCTGCGCGTGACGGGAGGCGCATAGCGCGATGTCGGCATTCCGTTTCGAAGCAATCGATTCGGCGGGGCGCGCGCAGAAGGGCGTGATCGATGCCGACAGCGCGCGCGCCGCGCGCGGCCAGCTGCGCACGCAGGGGCTCACGCCGCTCGTCGTCGAGCCGGCCGCCAGCGCGAGCCGCGGCGCGCGCTCGCAGCGCCTCGCGTTCGGCCGCAAGCTGTCGCAGCGCGAGCAGGCGATCCTCACGCGCCAGCTCGCAAGCCTGCTGATCGCGGGGTTGCCGCTCGACGAGGCGCTCGGCGTGCTCACCGAGCAGGCCGAGCGCGACTACATCCGCGAACTGATGGCCTCGATCCGCGCGGAAGTGCTCGGCGGCCATTCGCTCGCGAATGCGCTGGGCCAGCATCCGCGCGACTTCCCGGAAATCTACCGCGCGCTCGTCGCGGCCGGCGAGCACACCGGCAAGCTCGGCATCGTGCTGTCGCGCCTCGCCGACTACATCGAACAGAGCAACGCGCTGAAGCAGAAGATCCTGCTCGCGTTCACGTATCCGGGGATCGTCACGCTGATCGCGTTCGGCATCGTCACGTTCCTGCTGAGCTACGTCGTGCCGCAGGTCGTCAACGTGTTCGCGAGCACGAAGCAGCAGCTGCCGGTGCTGACGGTCGTGATGATGGCGCTGTCGGATTTCGTGCGGCACTGGTGGTGGGCGATCCTGATCGCGGTCGCGCTCGTCGTGTGGTTCGTGAAGGCGACGCTGTCGCGCGACGGGCCCAGGCTCGCGTTCGACCGCTGGGTGCTGACCGCGCCGCTCGCGGGCAAGCTCGTGCGCGGCTACAACACGGTGCGCTTCGCGAGCACGCTCGGCATCCTGACCGCGGCCGGCGTGCCGATCCTGCGCGCGCTGCAGGCGGCCGGCGAGACGTTGTCGAACCGCGCGATGCGCGCGAACATCGACGATGCGATCGTGCGCGTGCGCGAAGGCTCCGCGTTGTCACGCGCGCTGAACAACGTGAAGACGTTCCCGCCGGTGCTCGTGCACCTGATCCGCTCCGGCGAAGCGACGGGCGACGTGACGACGATGCTCGATCGCGCGGCGGAAGGCGAGGCGCGCGAACTCGAGCGGCGCACGATGTTCCTGACGAGCCTGCTCGAGCCGCTGCTGATCCTGGCGATGGGCGGCATCGTGCTCGTGATCGTGCTGGCCGTGATGCTGCCGATCATCGAGCTGAACAACATGGTGCAGTGACGGCCTGACCGCCGGTCAGGCCACCGCCGTTCAACGCATGTAGATCGCGGGGGACGGCGTGTTCGCGGGGAGCTGGATTTCGGCGCGGGCGCCGTTGCGGTCGACGATGATCGACCGGCTGCGGACTTCGGCGAGCTTCGCGCCGGATGTGACCTCCGCACCGAGCGACACGGCACGCGGCGGTTCGCCGCCGACGCCGACGATCGCTGCGCCGCCATGATCGAGCGCGAGAATGCCGAACAGGTGGATGTCCTGCACGGGATTCTTGTCGAGCTGTCCGCCGAAGAGCGCGGCGGCGTCCTCCGTGCGGATCGGCAACCGCGCGGCGGCGGCGGGCAGCGGCGCTTCGCGGGCCGACAGCGTGACGACCCAGTAGGTGGCCGTCGCGCACAAACCCGCGAAGAGGGCTAGGGAGAGGATCCGGATCGAGAGCGCGTTCATGCGCGCTATTGTACGGATGTATATGAAATTTGCGTTGGGTGAAAGCCCTCGGCGATGCGCGCCTTACAATGCGTGCTCCGCGTCCGGGGAAACGGAAGCTGGCCGTCAGGCAAACGTTCGTCATGCGCCGGGCGCGTCACTCAATCGACGATATTTTTTGGAAGAGGTAGTCAGTCATGCAAACGTGGATCACTCGCCGTAATGCGGCCGTGCGCCGTCAGCGCGGTTTCACGCTGATCGAGATCATGGTGGTGGTCGCGATCCTCGGGATCCTGGCGGCACTGATCGTGCCGAAGATCATGAGCCGTCCCGACGAGGCGCGCCGCATCGCCGCGAAGCAGGACATCGGCACGATCATGCAGGCGCTCAAGCTGTACCGTCTCGACAACGGCCGCTATCCGTCCCAGGAGCAGGGTCTGAACGCGCTGATCCAGAAGCCGACCACCGATCCGATTCCGAACAACTGGAAGGACGGCGGCTATCTCGAGCGCCTGCCGAACGATCCGTGGGGCAACGGGTACAAGTACCTGAACCCGGGCGTGCACGGCGAGATCGACGTGTTCAGCTACGGCGCGGACGGCAAGGAAGGCGGCGAAAGCAACGACTCCGACATCGGTTCGTGGCAGTAAGCCTGCGCTGACCGCGCCCGACATTCGTCTCCGTTCTTCACATCATGCCCGCCCTTCGCACGCCCTCGCGCTCCGCACGCGCTCGCCGCGATGCCCGCGACGGCCGCGTGCGTCGCGGCTCGGCCGTGACCGCGGCACACGCGCGTGGACGCGGCTTCACGCTGCTCGAGATGCTGGTCGTGCTCGTGATCGCGGGCCTGCTGGTGTCGCTCGCGTCGCTGTCGCTGACGCGCAATCCGCGCACCGACCTGCGCGAGGAAGCGCAGCGCATCGCCCTGCTGTTCGAGTCGGCCGGCGACGAGGCGCAGGTGCGCGCGCGCCCGATCGCGTGGCAGCCGACCGCGCACGGCTTCCGTTTCGACGTGAGCTCGCCCGACGGCTGGCGCACGCTGCGCGACGACCTGCTGCGCCCGCGCGACTGGGACGGCGGCGTCACGGGCGCCGACATCGACTATCCCGGGTCCGACACGCGCGCGAGCCGCGTCGTGTTCGGCACCGAAAGCATCGACGCGCCGGTGCGCGTGACGCTGCATTCGGCGGTTGGCAGCGCGACGATCGTCGGCACGGGCAACGGCCGCTACGAGGTGCAATGACGATGCGTCGTCGCCTGCCCTTTCCGGTTTCTTCCTCGCGTGGCTTCACGATGATCGAGGTGCTGGTCGCGCTCGCGATCATCGCGGTCGCGCTCGCCGCGTCGATCCGCGCGGTCGGCACGATGGCGACCAATGCGTCCGATCTCCATCGCCGGCTGCTCGCCGGCTGGAGTGCCGACAACGCGCTCGCGCAGCTGCGCCTCACGCATGCGTGGCCGGAGGTCGGCGAGCAGAACTTCGACTGCTCGCAAGGCAACGTGCAGCTGGTCTGCACGCAGCGCGTGAGCACGACGCCGAACCCGGTGTTCCGGCGCGTGCAGGTGTCGGTGAGCATGCCGGGGCACGCCGGCGTGCTCGCGCAAATGGTGACGGTGGTCGCGAATGAAACCAGCCGTCCGCTCTGACGCGCCGATGCGGCGCCGGCCCCTGCGCTCCGTCGGCTCGCGCCGCGTGCGAGGCTTCACGCTGATCGAACTGATGATCGCGATCGCGATCCTCGCGGTGGTCGCGATCCTCTCGTGGCGCGGGCTCGACCAGATCATGCGCGGCCGCGACAAGGTCGCGTCCGCGATGGAGGACGAGCGCATATTCGCGCAGATGTTCGACCAGATGCGCATCGACGCGCGGCTCGCCGCGACCGACGACGAAGCCGGCCAGCCGGCGATCGGCGTCGCCGGCAACACGCTGCAGATCGTCCGCGAACTCGACGTGCCGGGCGCCGCGCCGCGGCTGCAGGTGGTCCGCTACCGGATCGCCGGCGGGCGTGTCGTGCGCTATGCGTCGCCGCCGCTCGACGACGCGAACCGCCTGCGCGACGTGCTGAAGGACAGCAGCGTCGACGGCTGGAGCTGGGTCGCGCTGATGGGCGGCGTCGGTGCGATCGACGCGAAGCTGTACGTGCCGCGCGTCGGCTGGACCACCAATCTGCAGGCGGCCAGCGATGCACTGTCGCAGAACAACGATGCGCTGAAGGTGCCGCAGATCGGCAACGCGCCGCCGGCGCGCGCGGTGACCGGGCTGCAGGTCAGCATCGGCGCGACGTCGCTGCGTGTGCCCGTCACGCGCATCTTCCTCGTCGGGGAATGACGATGCGCGCGCGCCCTCACCGTTCCCGGTTCGCCGCGCGTGGCGCCGCACGCGCACGCCGCGAGCGCGGCGCGGCGATCATCACCGCGCTGCTCGTCGTCGCGCTGTCGGCGATCCTCGTGTCGGGGATGCTGTGGCGCCAGCAGGTGCAGATTCGCCGCATCGAGAACCAGCGCGTGATCGCGCAGGCGCAATGGGTCGCGCGCGGCGCGCTCGACTGGACGCGCATGATCCTGCGCTCCGAAGGCGACACGGCGCCCGGCGTCACCTATCTCGGCGGGATCTGGGCCGTGCCGATCGCGAAGACCAAGCTGTCGGACTTCCTCGGCCGGATCGGCGCGCCGAACGACACCGGCGGCGAAGACACCTACATTTCCGGATCGATCGAGGACGCACAGGCGAAGTACAACCTGCGCAACCTCGTGTCGTCGCCGACGCCCGGCGTGCTGCAGCTCAACGCGATGCAGCTCCAGGCGTTCCAGCGGCTGCTGACGACGCTCGGCTACGACGGCGCGCTCGCGAAACGGATCGCGCTGCAGATGCGCGCGGGCCTGATGCACTCGGCGACGCGTTTCCAGACACCGGCGCTGCCCGGCGCCGGGACGGCCGCGACCGCGCCGGTGCCCGGCGGCGACATGGCCGGCAATTTCACCGACGAGCCGGGGATGTCCGACAGCGACCGCGGGCCCGCGCCGCTCGTGATGACCGGCGTCGACAGCCTGCTGGACATCGACGGCGTGACGCCCGAGATGGTCGCGCGGCTGCGCCCGTTCGTCACCGTGCTGCCGACCACGACGCCGGTGAACATGAACACCGCGCCGGCCGAGGTGATCGCGGCGCTGGTGCCGGGGATGAGCGTGTCGTCCGCGCAGGCGCTCGTGTCGCGCCGCGAGACCGTGTTTTTCCGCAACGTCGGCGACGTGCAGCTCGCGCTGCGCGGCGCCGGCGCGCCGAACGTGACGATCGACTCGAGCCTCGTCGACGTCAATTCGAGTTATTTCATCGTGCATGGCCGGATTCAGCACGATCGCGCGGAGGTCGATCGCACCTCGCTCGTGTATCGTGATCCGACCGCGCACTCGACGCGGGTCGTGCGCATCCGCGACCAGCTATAACGACGCCATTCGGGAGAGGAGCTCTTGAGCACGCTGATTGTTTCTTTGCCGCCGCGCGAGCCGGCCGTGCCGTTGCAGGAGTGGCAGTGGCCCGAACTGCCGTTCACGCTCGTGGACAAGGCCGGCCACGTGCAGCGCTCGGGCCGTGCCGCGCTCGCGCTGCTGCCGCGCGCGAACGCGACGGTGCTGATCGTCGCCGCGCGCGACGTGCTGCTGCTGGCCGCGACCGTGCCGCCGCTCAAGGGGCCGAAGCTGCGCCAGGCACTGCCGAACATCGTCGAGGATCAGCTGATCCAGGATCCGCTCGGCTGTCATATCGCGCTCGATCCGGTCGCGCTGCCCGACGGCCGCCGCGTGCTGGCCGTCGTCGATCGCGCGTGGTTCCGCGCGATCTGCGACGCGTTCGCCGCGGCCGGCCACCGGCACCTGAGCGCGGTGCCCGCGACGCGCTGCCTGCCTGCGCCGCGCACGCCGGCGGAGCCCACGCTCGGCGCACCTGCCGACGGTGAGGCCATCAACGCCGACGCGGTCGCGGACGCGGATGAGCCGCCCCCCCGCCCGACGGCGGTGGCCGTGGTGCTCGGCCTCGCGACGCCGGTCGAACCGCTGCTCGTGGAAGCGGGCGCACAGCCGGCCGCGGCCGGTGCGCCGCGTCTCGAACTCGCGGTCGCGCGCGGCGCGCTCGGTGAAGGTTTCGCGGCACCCGCGGCACGCGCTGGCGGCACGCTGGCCGCACTCGCGGGCGGCGGCGACGTCGAACTGTACGAGCTCGGCGAACCGGGCGCGGAGCCGCGCCTCGCGTCGGCCGGACGCGCCGACGGCCCGCTGCTGCCGGGCGCGCAACCGCTGTCGTTCGATGCGTTCGCGCGGCGGGCGCTGACCGAGCGCTTCGATCTGTGCCAGTTCGAATTCGAATCGCAGCCGTGGCGCTTCGACCGCGCGACGATGAAGCGCCTGCGTGTGCCGATCGCACTCGCCGCGGCCACGCTTGGCGTCGCGGTGATCGGGATGAACCTGCACTGGTGGAAGCTGTCGCGCGAGCGCGACGCGCTGTCCGCGCAGATCACCGAGACGCTGCTGTCGGCCTTCCCGAAGACGACGACGGTGCTCGATCCGCCCGCGCAGATGCAGCGTCAGCTCGACCAGCTGCGCCTCGCGGCCGGCGAGCTGTCGCCGAACGACTTCCTCGCGCTGTCGAGCGGGCTGTCGCGTTCGATGGGCGCGCTGCCGCTCAACGGAATCGCGTCGCTCGATTATCACGACCGGCGGCTCGACGTCGGCTTCAAGCCGGAGGTCAAGGTCGACCCCGATTTCCCGCAGCGTCTCGCGCGCAACGGGCTGGCCGGCGAAGTCGACAGCAGCACCGGCAAATGGACGATCCGGAGCCGCTCATGAAGACCGAACAACTGAACCAGACGCTGGCCCAGTTCTGGGGCGAGCGCACGCCACGCGAGCGGACGCTGCTCGGCTGGGGCGGCACCGTGCTGGCCGTCGCGATCGCGTATTCGGTGCTGTGGTCGCCCGCGCAGGAAGGCCGCGCGCGCATCCGCCACGAGCTGCCGACGATGCGCCGCGAGCTCGCGCAGATGACCGCGCAGGCCAACGAGGCGAAGTCGCTGACGGCCGCCGCGCAAGGCGTCGCGCCGACCGGCCTCGCGCTGAAGGACGCGCTCACCGCGTCGCTGTCCGATCACGGGCTGCAGGGCGCGCAGCTGCAGGTCGTCGGCAACGGCGTGCAGATCCAGATAAAGAACGCCCCGTTCCCGGTGTGGACGCAGTGGCTCGACGACGCGCGCCGGCAGTTCAAGGTGCAGGTCGGCGAAGCGCACGTGACCGCGCTGAAGGAAGACGGTCAGGTCGACCTGACGGCCGTGATGCAACCCTCGACGCAGAAATGACGCGGTGGATGAAACCAGCGACGGTCGGCCGATGAGGCCAGGGATCAGGCGGCTCGTCGCCGCATTGCCGTGGGTGGTGGCAGGCGGGTTCGCGACGGCGCTGACGCTCGTCGCGCTCGCGCCGGCCGCATGGATCGCGCCGCAGTTCGCGCGCGCGACCGGCGGCCACGTGAATCTCGTCGATCCGGACGGGTCGCTATGGCATGGTTCGGGCACGCTGATGCTCGCACCGGGCGCCGACCAGGGCGCGGCGACGCTGCTGCCGGGCCGGGTCGAATGGACCACCGGCTTCTGGCCGCTCCTGACCGGGCGCGTGCGGATGCGCATGCGGCAGACCGAGGCGATGCCCGACGCCGTCACGCTGGATGCGACGTGGCGTGGCGCGGTGCTGTCGGCGGGCGCGATGACCGTGCCCGCGTCGCTGCTCGCCGGGCTCGGCACGCCGTTCAACACGCTCGACCTGCAGGGCGACGTGCGGCTCGGCTGGACCGACTGGCGGATGATCGGCAACAACGCGTTCGGCCAGCTGACGGTGACGATCGATTCGATGAGTTCGCGCGTGTCGCGCGTGAAGCCGCTCGGGTCGTACCGTGCGGTACTGCAGGCGAAGGGTTCAGGCGCCGATCTCGACCTGTCGACGACGCAGGGCCCGCTGTTCCTCGACGGACACGGCAGCTTCGGCCCCGGCCAGGGTTCGTTCCGCGGCACCGCGCATGCGGCGCCCGAGCAGCAGGCGAACCTCGCGGGGCTGCTGAACCTGCTCGGTCATCCGATGGGTAACAACCAGGTGTCGCTGATCTTCGGCGACGCGACGCGCTGAACGCGCGCCGGCCCCCTCCTTTTCTCCGTTACTTTTGCGCGAGCGGCACCGCGGCCGACGGTGCGGTCGCGGCCGGCGCCGCCGCACCGGATGCCGGTACCGGTGCAGGTGCCGCCATGTCGCCCGTTTCGCGCGCCATGTCCGACGCATCCCAGCCGCCGCCGAGCGCCTTCACGAGCCCGACCGACGACACCATCCGCTGGCCGGCGATCGTCGCGAGCTTCTGCTGCGCGGTGAATGCGGTGGTTTGCGCGGTCAGCACGTTCAGGTAGGCGACCGTACCGGCCTTGTACTGGTTCGTGACGATCGCGAGCGCGTGCTCGGCGCTGTCGACGGCCTGCCGCTGCACGTCGACTTCCTGCGCGAGGACGCGCTGCGACGCGAGGTTGTCCTCGACGTCCTGGAACGCGGTGAGCACCGCGAGACGGTACGCGGCGACGTCCTGGTCGTAGGTCGCGCGCGCGGCATCGGTCTGCGCGGCGCGCAGGCCGGCGTCGAACAGCGTCGCCGCGAGCTGCGGGCCGACCGTCCAGAACCGCGCGGGCAGCGTGAACAATTGCGACCACACCGAGCTCTGGAAGCCGCCGGTGGCCGACAGCGTGAGCGTCGGGAAAAACGCGGCGATCGCGACGCCGATCTGCTCGTTCGCGGCGGCCGCGCGGCGCTCGGCCGCCGCGATGTCGGGGCGGCGCTCGAGCAGCGCGGACGGCACGTCGACCGGCGTGATCGGCGGTTCCGCCGCGAGCGGGTTCGGCGGCAGCGAGAACGTCGATGCCGGTTCGCCGATCAGTGTCGCGATCGCATGCTCGTACTGCGCGCGCGCGACGCCGTTGTCGATCGACGCGGCCTGCGCGCTCTGCAGCTGCGTCTGCGCCTGGATCACGTCCGCGCGCGCGGCGACGCCCTGCGCGTACTGGTTCTGCGTAAGCTTCAGCGATTCGCCGTACGACTTCACGGTGTCGTCGAGCAGCTTCTGCAGCGAATCGGACGTGCGCAGATGGAAGTAGGTCTGCGCGAGCAGCGCCTGCTGTGACAGCCGCGCGTTCGCGAGATCGGCCGCGGCGGCCGCCTCGCCGGCGCGCTGCGCGCTGACGCCGCGGCTCACCTTGCCCCACAGGTCGGGCTCCCAGCTCGCATCGAGGCCGACGCTGTAGCTGTTGCTGATCGACGCGCTGCTGCCGAAGCTCGACGACGTAGACGTGCGCCCGGTGCGGGAGCGCGAGCCCGACGCGGTCAGCCCGACGGTCGGGAAATACGCGGCACGCGCTTCGGCGACGAGCGCGCGTGCCTGCCGGTATGCGGCGGCCGATTGCGCGATGGTCTGGTTCGATGCGTTGAGCTTGCCGATCAGCGCGTCGAGCGATTGATCGTTGTAGACGGTCCACCACGGGCCGCGGTCGGCCCGGTCGGCGGGCTGCGCGACCTTCCAGCCGGCCGGCGCTTCCTTGAAGGCGGCGGGGATCGACGTGTCGGGCCGGTGATAATCGGGCCCGACGGCGCAGCCGGCGAGCAGCACGGCCATCGCAACGGCGACGGCGGCGCTCAGCGGGCGAAGGGCGCGCGGGAGGGGGGCGTACGGCATCGTGGTTTTCCTGTCTGGGTGCTGCGGCCGGCGAGCGGCGTCGCGCGATGCGGCCGTGGTGCCGCTGGCGGACAAATGGTAACTGACGGCGGGGAAGCTGCGCAGCCCTAAGGGTACGGTGCGCGGCGGCACGAATGTGTTACCGGCGCGGCCAGCCGGTTTACAGGTCATTACGGATCGCTTGCGCGCGAGGCAGGCATCGAATGCGGCGCAGGCGACGCCGGGCCGCGGGGGCGCGGCCGGCGTTCAGTCGGGATGATGGTGCGGTGTCAGTGACAGCGCACGGGCACCGGGACGGGATCGGCGGCGGACCGCCATGTCGACGGCTCCGTTGCCGCCGGCTGGCTCATGCGGCGGGTGGTGCCCTTCGGGTTGCGTTGCCGGCGATGATCGAACCATGCGAACCCGAGTGCCGCGAGCGATCCGCCCGGTACCGCCAGCATCGTCACGTACAGCGCGATCTTCCAGCCGCGGTGCGGCCCGGGGAACACATGATGAGCGGTATCGGTCAGGTTGCGGCGCAGCGCGCCGGCGGCATTTTTCAGGAACAGCATCGCGAACATCCTCGGGGGCCCGGCAGCGCGGGCTAAGCGGTCAGAACATCGTCTCCGGCAGTGCAGCATGCACGTCGTAACTGGTTGCCTGAAATAATATTGACTAAGCAATCATTTTTCAAGATACTGGGCGCGTTTTGACCTGAAACGCACTGTTGCTGCGCGCGCAATCGCATGAACGGCGGCCTCTACGATCCCGACACCATCGCGCTGGAAACGAGCCTCGGTTACTACCTGACCAAGGCCCGGCAGGCGCTCGTCGAGCGCATGGATCGCGCGCTCGAGCCGTATGACCTCACCGCGCAGCAGATCGGCGTGATCCTGCTGCTGTCGCGCGGCTATGCGCGCACGCCGTTCGAGCTGTCACGCAAGATGTCGTACGACAGCGGCTCGATGACCCGGATGCTCGACCGTCTCGAGCGCAAGGGCCTGGTCGCGCGCTCGCGCAGCGAACAGGACCGCCGGGTGATCGAACTGACACTGACCGAACGCGGCGCCGAGGCGGCCCGCGCGCTGCCGTCGTTGATCGCGACCGCGCTGAACGCGCAGCTCGCCGGCTTCTCGGCCGACGAACTCGCGCTGCTCACCGGCCTGCTGCAGCGGTTCATCGCCAACGGGCCCGGCGACGCCGGCTGCCCGAAGCCCGACGAACCGGATTGCTGAGCGTGGGAGGCCCGATGTCTAGGTTAAGCATTCGCTTATTTCTCTGTCTGGGCAGAAGATGACAAGGCACGTGCTCCGTCTCTCCCCTGACCCGTTCCACCTGGCCGGGCCGCGCGATATCGTGCGCCCGTGCGTCGTACCGGCGCGTTGCACGCGCCGCGTCTAGGAGATTCCGATGTCCGCCACCACGGCATCCGCCGCGCCTCCCGCCGCCCAACCCGCGCCGCTGACCGGCGGCGCGCTCGCGCTCCTCACCGTCGGGCTCGCGCTCGGCACCTTCATGGAAGTGCTCGACACATCGATCGCGAACGTCGCGGTGCCGACCATCTCGGGCAGCCTCGGCGTCGCGACGAGCGAAGGCACATGGGTGATCTCGTCGTATTCGGTCGCGTCCGCGATCGCGGTGCCGCTGACCGGCTGGCTCGCTCGGCGGGTCGGCGAGGTGCGCCTGTTCACGCTGTCGGTGCTCGCGTTCACGATCGCGTCGGCGCTGTGCGGCCTCGCGTCGAACTTCGAGACGCTGATCGCGTTCCGGCTGCTGCAGGGCCTCGTGTCCGGGCCGATGGTGCCGCTGTCGCAGACGATCCTGATGCGCAGCTACCCGCCCGCGAAACGCGGGCTCGCGCTCGGGCTATGGGCGATGACGGTGATCGTCGCGCCGATCTTCGGCCCGTTGCTGGGCGGCTGGATCAGCGACAACTACACATGGCCGTGGATCTTCTACATCAACCTGCCGATCGGCATCTTCTCCGCGGCCTGCGCGTACTTCCTGCTGCGCGGCCGCGAGACGAAGACGACGAAGCAGCGGATCGACGCGATCGGCCTCGCGCTGCTCGTGATCGGCGTGTCGTGCCTGCAGATGATGCTCGACCTCGGCAAGGACCGCGACTGGTTCAACTCGAGCTTCATCGTCGCGCTCGCGCTGATCGCGGTCGTGTCGATCGCGTTCATGCTCGTGTGGGAGGCGACCGAGAAGGAACCGGTGGTCGACCTGTCGCTGTTCAAGGACCGCAACTTCGCGCTCGGCGCATTGATCATCTCGTTCGGCTTCATGGCGTTCTTCGGCTCGGTCGTGATCTTCCCGCTGTGGCTGCAGACGGTGATGGGCTACACGGCCGGCAAGGCCGGCCTCGCGACCGCGCCGGTCGGGCTGCTCGCGCTGGTGCTGTCGCCGCTGATCGGGCGCAACATGCACCGGCTCGACCTGCGGATGGTCGCGAGCTTCGCGTTCATCGTGTTCGCGGGCGTGTCGGTCTGGAATTCGACGTTCACGCTCGACGTGCCGTTCAACCACGTGATCCTGCCGCGGCTCGTGCAGGGGATCGGCGTCGCGTGCTTCTTCGTGCCGATGACGACGATCACGCTGTCGAGCATCTCCGACGAGCGGCTCGCGAGCGCGTCGGGGCTGTCGAACTTCCTGCGCACGCTGTCCGGCGCGATCGGCACCGCGGCCAGCTCGACGTTCTGGGAGAACGATGCGATCTACCACCACGCGCGGCTGTCGGAATCGGTGAGCGTCTACGCGCAGAACACGACCGACTATCAGGGCGCGCTCACGCAGCTCGGGATCGTCGGGCAGACGGCCAACGCGCAGCTCAACCAGCTGGTCACGCAGCAGGGCTTCATGATGGCGACCAACGACTTTTTCCACCTGTCGGCGGGCGTGTTCATCGCGCTCGCGGCGCTCGTGTGGATCACGAAGCCGAAGAAGGGCGCGGGGCCGGCGATGGGGCACTGAACGGCGGCGGCCCGCCCGTTCCCCGGCCCGTCCTGCCGCCCGCGTCGCTGGCCTCACTCCCTCGCCCGCAACCCGCCGAACGCCAGATCGTCGCCCGACGCGATCGGCAGCGTCGCCCGCGCGACTTCGAGCCACGCCCGCGCCGCGTGCGACAGGTACCCCTTCTTCAGCCAGCCGAGCGCGATCGCCCACGTGATCTCCGGCTCGACGATCGGCCGGCACGTGAACTGCCGCGTATCGAGCCGCCGGCAGTACGGCTCCGGCAACAGCGCGATGCCGACGCCCGCGTGCACCAGCGCCGCCATGAAATCCCAGTGGCCGCTGCGGCTCACGATCGACGGCGTGAAGCCGACCTGCCGGCACGCGTCGAGCACCGCATCGTGCAGCGCGAGGCTTTCCGCGTAGAACACGAACGACTCGCGCGCGAGATCGGCGAGCGGCACGGCCGCGTGATCCTCCCAGCGCGACTCGCGCGGCGCGACGAGCCACAGCGGCGCGCGCACCATCGGCAGCCGGTCGAACGTGGCGGGATCGACCGGCTCCAGCAGCCCACCAAGCTCGAGCTCGCCCGACATCAGCGCGGCCTCGATCATCCGCGCGCCCTGCTCGAACAGCTTCAGCTCGATGTTCGGATAGCGCTGCTTGTACGCGGCGATGATCGGCGTGAACAGCGACCCGCCGAGCGGCGGAATCCCGATCGTCAGCTCGCCGCGCCCGAGCGTGCCCAGATCGTTCAGCTCGGACTGCAGCTGCGCCTGCGCGGCGAGCACGTCCTGGCCGCGCTGGAACACGATCCGCCCCGCGTCGGTCAGCACCATCTGCCGGCCGTCGCGCAGCAGCAGCGGCGAGCCGATCTCGTCCTCGAGCGCCTTCACCATCTTGCTGATGGTCGGCTGCGTGACGAACAGGCGGTCGGCGGCGGCCGTGAAACTCTGCTGACGAACCACCTCGACGAAGTACCGCAGCGCGCGCAATTCCATCGATCACTCCCCAGGTTGGTGCAGCACACACAAGTGAATTCCGAATTGGAATGACAAGGATAGAGACAAGTCATTTTATTTATGGTTAGGGGAAACCCTATACTCACTCCATCGACGAAATACCTGTATGGAGCCCGCCATGACCCAGCCGACCGCCACTGCCGCCGCCCGCCCCGCCGCTTCGGGCAATGTTGCGCGTACGAGCCGGATCGTGCTGCAGTCCGCCGCGCTCGGTGTGCTGTGGATGGCGGTCGACTGGGCGGTTCGCGCCATCGGGCTGCCGGTGCCGTCCGGCGTCGTCGGTCTCGCCGTGCTGCTCGTGCTGCTGTTCTCGGGCGGCGTCGCCCCCGCATGGGTGAAGGACGGCGCGAACTGGCTGCTGTCCGACATGCTGCTGTTCTTCGTGCCGGCCGCCGTCGCGGCGGTCAAGTACGGCGGGCTGTTCCGCGAGGACGGCTGGCGCATCGCGCTGGTCATGCTCGCCGGCACCGCATTCGTGATGGTCGCGGTGGCGGTGGCGGTCGACCTCGCCGCGAAGCTCGAACGCCGGCTCGCCGCGCAGCGCGTGTTCGCCGAACGCCGCCGCGCACGCGTCGCCACCGTGTCGGCCCACTGAGCCGGAGCCTGCGATGCTTGCGCTGCTGTCGAGCCTGTCCACCGACCAGGTGAATACCGCGATTTCCGTCGGCTGCTTCGTGCTGACGGTCGTCCTGTATGTCGTGTCGAAGCGGCTCTACGCGTACAAGAAGACGCTGCTGTTCTCGCCGCTCGTATTCGTGCCGGGCGTGCTGGCGCTGCTCGTCGTGCTGACCGGCATCCCGTATTCGGTCTACTTCCGCGACACGCGCTGGCTGATGTGGCTGCTCGGCCCGGCAACGATCGCGTTCGCGGTGCCGATCTACGAGTATCGCGACCTGATCCGTCGCCACTGGCTGTCGCTGTCGGTCGGCGTCGCGGTCGGGATCGGCGCGGGCGTGTGCGGGTCGCTGCTGCTCGCGAAGCTGCTGCACCTGTCGCCCGAGCTGCAGCGCTCGCTGATGACGCGCTCGGTCTCGACCCCGTTCGCGCTCGCCGTATCTGACAAGATCCATGCGCCGAAGGACCTCACCGCCCTGTTCGTGATCGCGACCGGCATCTGCGGGATGCTGCTCGGCGAAATCGTGCTCGCGCTGGTGCCGATGCGCACGCGGCTCGCGCGCGGCGCGCTGTTCGGCGCGGCCGCCCACGGCGTGGGCACCGCGAAGGCACGCGAGATCGGCAGCGAGGAAGGCGTCGTGTCGAGCCTCACGATGATGATCGCGGGCGTCGCGATGGTGCTGATCGCGCCGCTGCTCTCGCGGCTGCCGATCTGACGATGCACGGGCGGGGCCGCCGCCCGCCCTTCCCGCCTGGGCCCGATGCCCTGATGCCCGCCAGTCGCCTGCCACACTCCGCCCGGTCGCTTTCCCCGCCGATCGTACCCTGCATCGAGCCGACACCCGGCCGACAATCGGCTGAGATAGCCGCAATTCCCCCCTCTTTTCCGCCCATCGGGCTCGGCCCGGATGCCGAACAATGCATGCTACGAGACATCACGCACGCATTCACATGGCCTCCACGACCGCAAACCCGACTGCCGACAAGCCGGCTTCGTCCGGCAAGTTCAAGCGCATCGCGCTCATCGCCGTCATCGCGCTGGGCGCGGCGGCCGCCGCCGCGGGCGGCATGTACGTGTTCCTGAGCAAGGCCGGCGTCGGCCGTGCGAGCGCGCCCGCCGAACCGGCGCCGCTCGCCGCGCCGGTGTTCTTCCCGCTCGACCCGCTGACCGTCAACCTGCAGTCGGAGGACGGCGTGCAACACTACCTGCGCGTCGGCCTGTCGCTGAAGCTCACCGACCCGAAGGCGCAGGAGCAGCTGACCGCGCGCATGCCGGAGATCCGCAGCCGGATCCTGCTCGCGCTGTCGAACAAGCATCCCGAGGATCTCGCGACGCCGGACGGCAAGCGTTCGCTCGCGCAGGAACTGCGGGAGCTGATCGAGCAGCCGACGCAGCCGGGCAACCAGCGCGCGAAGGTCGACGACGTGCTGTTTACCGAATTCGTCGTCCAGTAACGCGGCCGGAAAAGGAGCGCGCATGGGCCACCAGGAGTTCATGTCCCAGGAGGAGGTCGACGCCCTCCTCAAGGGCGTCACGGGCGAAACCGACGCAGTCGACGAGCACCGCGACACGTCGGGCGTCCGCCCCTACAACATCGCGACGCAGGAGCGGATCGTCCGCGGCCGGATGCCCGGCCTCGAGATCATCAACGACCGCTTCGCGCGCCTGCTGCGGATCGGCATCTTCAACTTCATGCGGCGCACGGCGGAAATCTCCGTGAGCCAGGTGAAGGTGCAGAAGTACAGCGAGTTCACCCGCAACCTGCCGATCCCGACGAACCTGAACCTGGTGCACGTGAAGCCGCTGCGCGGCACGTCGCTGTTCGTGTTCGACCCGAACCTCGTGTTCTTCGTCGTCGACAACCTGTTCGGCGGCGACGGACGCTTTCACACGCGCGTCGAGGGCCGCGACTTCACGGCCACCGAGCAGCGGATCATCGGCAAGCTGCTGAACCTCGTGTTCGAGCACTACACGACCGCGTGGAAGAGCGTGCGGCCGCTGCAGTTCGAATTCGTGCGCTCGGAGATGCATACGCAGTTCGCGAACGTCGCGACGCCGAACGAGATCGTGATCGTCACGCAGTTCTCGATCGAGTTCGGGCCGACGGGCGGCACGCTGCACATCTGCATGCCGTACTCGATGGTCGAGCCGATCCGCGACGTGCTCGCATCGCCGATCCAGGGCGAGGCACTCGAAGTCGACCGCCGCTGGGTACGCGTGCTGTCGCAGCAGGTGCAGTCGGCCGAAGTCGAGCTGAGCGCGGATCTCGCCGAGATCCCGTCGACGTTCGAGAAGATCCTGAACCTGCGCGCGGGCGACGTGCTGCCGCTGGAGATCGCGGAAACGATCACCGCGAAGGTCGACGGCGTGCCGGTGATGGAATGCGGCTACGGCATTTTCAATGGTCAATATGCGTTGCGCGTGCAGAAGATGATCAGCGCAGGCGACACGATGAAGGAAGGTGGATATGAGTGAGCTGAACCCGACGCCCGAACTCGACCCGCAGGCGCTTGCCGACGCGGCGCTCGCGGAATCGGCCGTGGCCGTGCAGGCGGCACCTGCCGCGGTGGAAGAAGAGTCGAGCCTGGACGACTGGGCTGCCGCGCTCGCCGAGCAGAACCAGCAGCCGGTGCAGGCGGGCGCGACCGGCGCCGGCGTGTTCCAGCCGCTGTCGAAGGCCGCGGCCAGCTCGACGCACAACGACATCGAGATGATTCTCGACATCCCGGTCAAGATGACCGTGGAGCTCGGCCGCACGAAGATCGCGATCCGCAACCTGCTGCAGCTCGCGCAAGGTTCGGTCGTCGAGCTCGACGGCCTCGCCGGCGAGCCGATGGACGTGCTCGTGAACGGCTGCCTGATCGCGCAGGGCGAGGTCGTGGTCGTCAACGACAAGTTCGGCATCCGGCTGACCGACATCATCACGCCGGCCGAACGCATCCGGAAGCTGAATCGGTGAACGTCGTGACGTCCGGCCGCCGTGCGCGCCTTGTCCCGGGCGTGGCGGCGGCGACCATTGCCGCGTCGCTCGCGTGCGCGCCGGCCGGCGCCGCCGACATGAACGCGGTGAACCACGCCAGCGCCATCGCGTCGAGCGTGATGGTCGGCTCGGCGGCGCCGTCGCTCGGCGTCGGCGCGGTGCTGCAGACGCTCGTCGGGCTCGCGGTCGTGATCGGCCTCGTGTTCGGCTGCGCGTGGCTCGCCCGCCGCTTCGGGTTCCAGCCCGCGCGGCGCGGCGGCCCGCTGAAGGTCGTGTCGAGCGTCGGGCTCGGCGCGAAGGAGAGCGCGACGATCGTCGAGATCGGCGACACCTGGCTCGTGCTCGGCGTCGCGCCGGGCAACGTG
This sequence comes from Burkholderia sp. Bp8998, assembly GCF_003854235.1. Classification (NCBI taxonomy): domain Bacteria; kingdom Pseudomonadati; phylum Pseudomonadota; class Betaproteobacteria; order Burkholderiales; family Burkholderiaceae; genus Burkholderia; species Burkholderia sp. Bp8998. Next base: position 34,654 of record NZ_QTQF01000030.1, on the reverse strand, counting down.
CGGCTGCTGCATACGCTGCCGGCCGGCTCGGCGGTGGCGCCGGCGTCGCTCTCGCCCGACGTCCCCGCCGGCACGGCTTCCGCCGAACCCGGCCAGCCCGGCACGTTCGGCGCGCGGTTTCGCGACGCGCTCGCGGGCGAAGCCGCGAAGCGCCTTGGACGCGGCAAGGACCGCTGACATGGTGTCGCGCCCTCTTTCCGTACTCGCATTCCGATGAAACGCCCATTCCTGCGTCGCGCGGCGCGCTTCGCGCCCGTGCTGATCCTCGGCCTCGCTCCCGCGCTCGCGTGCGCGCAGGCGGCCGGCCTGCCCGCGTTCAACACGAGCCCGGGCCCGAACGGCGGCACCACGTATTCGCTGAGCGTGCAGACGATGCTGCTGCTCACGATGCTGTCGTTCCTGCCGGCGATGCTGCTGATGATGACGAGCTTCACGCGCATCATCATCGTGCTGTCGCTGCTGCGCCAGGCGCTCGGCACCGCGACGACGCCGCCGAACCAGGTGCTGGTCGGCCTCGCGATGTTCCTCACCTTCTTCGTGATGTCGCCGGTGCTCGACCGCGCGTACAGCGACGGCTACAAGCCGTTCTCCGACGGCTCGATGCCGATGGAGCAGGCCGTGCAACGCGGCGTCGCGCCGTTCAAGACCTTCATGCTGAAGCAGACCCGCGAGACCGATCTCGCGCTGTTCGCGAAGATCTCGAAGGCCGCGCCGATGCAGGGCCCGGAAGACGTGCCGCTGTCGCTGCTGGTGCCGGCGTTCGTTACGAGCGAGCTGAAGACCGGCTTCCAGATCGGCTTCACGATCTTCATCCCGTTCCTGATCATCGACATGGTCGTCGCGAGCGTGCTGATGTCGATGGGGATGATGATGGTGTCGCCGTCCACCGTGTCGCTGCCGTTCAAGCTGATGCTGTTCGTGCTGGTCGACGGCTGGCAGCTCCTGATCGGCTCGCTCGCGCAGAGCTTCACGTAAGCGGAGGAGAACGCGCGATGACGCCCGAACAGGTGATGACGCTGGCGCACCAGGCGATGATGGTCGGCCTGCTGCTGGCCGCCCCGCTGCTGCTGGTCGCGCTCGCGGTCGGCCTCGTCGTGAGCCTGTTCCAGGCCGCGACGCAGATCAACGAATCGACGCTGTCGTTCATCCCGAAGCTGCTCGCGGTGGCCGCGACGCTCGTGATCGCCGGCCCGTGGATGCTGACGACGATGCTCGACTACCTGCGGCAGACGCTGCTGCACGTCGCGACGCTCGGCGCCGGCTGAGCGGCGCGCCCGGCTCCGCTCCACCGCGATGTTCTCGGTTACCTACGCGCAGCTCAACGGCTGGCTGACCGCCTTCCTGTGGCCGTTCGTGCGGATGCTCGCGCTCGTCGCGACGGCACCCGTGGTCGGCCACGCGGCCGTGCCGGTGCGCGTGAAGATCGGCATCGCCGCCTTCATGGCGCTGGTCGTCGCGCCGACACTCGGCGCGATGCCGGGGGTCACCGTGTTCTCCGCGCAGGGCATCTGGATCGTCGTCACGCAGTTCCTGATCGGCGTCGCGATGGGCTTCACGATGCAGCTCGTGTTCGCGGCCGTCGAGGCCGCCGGCGACTTCATCGGCCTGTCGATGGGGCTCGGTTTCGCCACCTTCTTCGACCCGCATTCGAACGGCGCGACGCCGGTGATGGGCCGCTTCCTGAACGCGATCGCGATGCTCGCGTTCCTCGCGGTGGACGGCCACCTGCAGGTGTTCGCGGCGCTGGCTGCGTCGTTCCAGTCGCTGCCGGTATCGGCCGACCTGCTGCACGCGCCCGGCTGGCGCACCCTCGCCGCGTTCGGCGCGACCGTGTTCGAGATGGGGCTGCTGCTCGCGCTGCCGGTGGTCGCGGCGCTGCTGATCGCGAACCTCGCGCTCGGGATCCTGAACCGCGCGGCGCCGCAGATCGGGATCTTCCAGATCGGCTTTCCGGTCACGATGCTGGTCGGGCTGTTGCTCGTGCAACTGATGATCCCGAACCTCGTGCCGTTCGTGTCGCACCTGTTCGACATGGGGCTCGATGCGATGGGGCGGGTGTTGCTCGGGTGGCGGTAGGCGCGGGTCATTCGACCCGAGGTACAGGCGCAACCGAGTCATCAGGATTTCGTGTGAGTTCAGGGCCTATCCACCCGGCCAATTGGCGACGAATCTATCGATCGACCCGGGGATGATGCATCCGTGTCAGATGAGGAAACTTGCCAGCGTGTTGCGGGCGGCGTGGGCGGTGGCGATCACCAAAAAGGGATGGCCACCGGGGTAATCACGCAGCACGAAGACCGTTGCGAAAGTCAGCCCTCCCCATAAAGCGACTGCCATGTACAGGATGCTATAGCCGTGCGCTGCACCGAATACAAGAGTCGAAGCGCCGATCGCCGAATAAACGCTCCCACCGAATGTGCGGCGAATCAACCGAATGGGAAGCCACTGGAAGAGGAATGTTTCCACTATCGGTGCAGCGAGCGAGCCAACAAACAGGCGGGTTAATAGGTCGTACTTCACTATTTCAGGCAGCGCACCGGTGGAGGGACCGAATGGCAGTCCGAATACAAATTGGCCGCCCCAAACAAAAACACCGGCGATGTATGTGAGAACGCAAGTCAAAAGCGCGGAAACGAGCACCGGGCCATGCGAGATAGGGCACACCACACGGCTATCAGGGCAGTCTTTCATTGCGATTCGCCACCGATTCATAGGACGATATTTGGATGCAACTTTACAAATAAAAATCTCGAAAATATGCGCGCGGAATTTTCTGTTCAATTTCCGCCCCGCCCCTGCCCGGTACCCAAAGTATCAAGATCACTGACCGTCCGCGTCGTTTCCTTGGTTGTTAAAGTCACCCATGGCGTTGTACATGGTTATATCGTTGACTTCCACTTTATTTCTGGAAATCCAGTCCATGGTATATCTAATTAAATCATATGTCGCATCCATCCCCTTGCTTACAAACCATCCAATAATTGCACCTTGCACCATGCCGTTGCCAGCGCTGACCAGGTTAATTTCACCATCCGTCAAGAGTTCCATCTTATTCTCCAATTCCAATCAGTCAGCCGATCAATCAAATGAGCTCAAGCACATCGATTTCCAGCAATTTCATTATCAACGAATCAAACTCCTCAGCTGGAATTTCGCAAGCACAATCACGCAATTCTTTGTACGAAATAGCCCCCGTCGACGCAAAGATAAACTTGCGCAATTCTTCAAGGTTTTTTCCAATCGGTATTGGTGCGCCATTTATTTTTTCATCAATGGCAATGCCTCTTACCGGTGTATTCACAAGAAATTTCGCCTCCTTATCTAGTCGAAATTTTGACCGAACGGCGTGCAGTTGCAGGCTTGGCTTTGATGCCTCTCTAAAATTACGCCGCCGGCGATCGTTGTAGTTGGCCAGCACATGGTGATCCTCAACAATTCGTGCAAACTCACTTGCCACTACCCTGAGATCGATATCCCGTCTTTCTCCGAGGGGAATCGTCTGCCTGAATGCATCAAAATCGCCAATGATTTCGTTTGCCAGATATTTTATATAGTCCGAAACGGTGGACTCGTGCACGCCCACGGCCAAATGAAAAGTCTCTTCATTCAAGGGAATCGCGGTGTGCCACCATCCTCTCGGTAGATATAGGATGTCTCCGGTCTCTATCGTGACATCCATGTATGGGTCGGCCGGGCATTCGGATTGCCTTCCAGTGCTTCGTTGATTCTTTAGCGGCAATGCATGTGTGGGTTCGTAGATCAACCATCGTTTTCTACCCATCATTTGAACTGCAAAGACACTATGGGTATCCCAGTGCTTTCCAAACGATTCATCTTCTCCGAATGCGATGTATCCGTTCGCAACAGTGTGCTCACCAACAAATCTTGAGATCGACTTGCATATCAATCTTATTTTATACGAAGACAACTCCATCCGATTAAATACAAGAGTTGTTCCATTGCGGAGTTCGTCGTAAAGAACACCCTTTTCAATCCTCCGCCTGACTTGCCCCAGTTCGCCGCAATTTATGATGTATTTTGATTCATCAAGAAACCCACCCTTGTTCAATCTCGGCCCTTGCGTCATCGATTCTCCAATATATATCGCCTCCGACACTTCTTCCCATGACAAAAAATTCTTTTGCAACGCATCTTTGAACAGGATGGGGCGCTTGTCGAGGTAATTTTCAATAAAATGACTGGACGTCATGTTCAACTCAATCACGCTGCATCACCTCCACAAAACGTTACCCGGTCACGGCCACTAAATGACTCGATCGGCATGGAAAAATACAATAATAATTGCAATTACAGAATGAAAGTTCGCCTCCTCTGCATCTGTAAAATATTCCCAAATTAAAATCGAATCCATAGTTAAAAATCCAATTTTTGATGACGTCGCCGCTTCTGAAACAGCGCGCGTCCAAGCGCTGCCAATATGGAAACATTTGTGCTGCCCTCGCAACTGACGAGGCTTGTCGGACGGGGTTGGTTCGCTGGTGTCGGTGTCTCGCTCACACCAGACTTCCTCGGCGTCCGCTTTCCGGACGCGCATACCCGTGCTTTGCACAGCGTGCCGCTATTTCCGCTTGGCATTCAGTCGCATTCCACAATTCGCAGCCGTGCGGGCACCGGCCGGAAATTGGATGAACGACGATATCGTGCCGTCACGGACCCCGGAATAATCCTCTACTTTGCGGCATAACCTCGCCGCGGTTCCCGCAACCTACGGACAGGTAGCGCCGCGCACTGGCAAATGATCTCGACACGATCCTTCCGGCTGATGGCCATTCTCGGCTGGCTCGGTGCCGCCTGGCCCGCGCACGCCGCCAACCTGCTCGACGCGGTGAACGCGGCGCGGCGCTTCGATGCGGGCATCAGCGCGGCGCGCAACGCACAGCTCGCCGGCCACGAGAAGCGCTGGCAAGGTCTTGCTTGGCTGTTGCCCCGCGCCGAGCTCAATGGCAGCTACACGAAGCAGGACCAGCCCACCGCGGCGTATGCGGCGGCGGTCCGCCGTCACAGCGCTTCCGCAACCGTCACGCAGCCACTGTTCGATCTGTCCCGCGTCGCCAATTTCAAGCGTGGCGGCACGCTCGCCGATCAGGCCGACATCGAGTACGAGAAGGCGTCGCAATCCCTGATCACCGAGGTCGCCAGCGCTTATTTCGACGTCCTGTTCGGACGCGAAGTGCTCCAGGCCGCCGAAGCCGCGCGGCAGGCATTCCATAAGCAATTCGACCAAGCACAGGCTGCGCTGAGGATCGGCGACGGCACGCGGACTGACGTCGACGAGGCGCGCGCGAATCTCGACGAAGCGCTGGCGCGCACGGTGAGCGCGCAAACCGATCTGGAGATAGCGAGCGGCACGCTGCAGCGGATGACGGGCTTGATGGCGGCAGAGCTATCGCCAATCTCATGGCAATGCGCGCCGCAGGCCGTGCCGGTCGATCTCGCGACCGCGATGGACAACGCGGCTCGCGACAACGTCGACGTGCGGATCGCTGGCAAGCAGCTCGACCAGTCGCAGGCCGACGTCGTCGCCGCGACGAGCGCGCATCTGCCGGTCGTGAACCTGCAGGCGAGCTACGGCACGAACTGGAGCCGCGGCGCCAACGAGAACGGACTCGATACTGTGTTCGGCACAACATCGAAAACCCGTTCGTCAATGATCGGTGTGACGGTCACGATCCCGCTGTTCGCCAGCGGCGGCCCGCTGTCGGTAAGCCGCGAAGCCTACCGCCGGCGCGATCAAGCACGGGACGCGCTCGAAGATGCACGCCGCAAGGCCCGCGAGCGTGCCCGTGCGGCCTATCTCGGCATCACCAACGGCGTCGCGCTGATCCGCGCGCAGGAACGCGTGCTCGCGTCGGCGGACAGCAAGTTGAAATCGACCCGCGTCGGACGCGAAGTCGGACTGCGCACGCTGATCGACGAACTGAATGCCCAGCAGCACTATTTCGAAGCGATCCGCGATCTCGCCGACGCCCGCTACCGTTACCTGCGTGCGCGACTTCAACTGTCCGCCGCGCTCGGCACGCTCGGCGACGACGACGTGGCCGGTATCGGCTGCCACGCTGCCGGCCCAGCGCCCGCTGGGGGGATCCGATCATGACCGCTTCCTTGTTCCGCAAGGAAGCGCTCGACGCAACCCGGCACAGGCTGATGGGTGCCGTCGGCCTGTACTCGCCACCTTGGCGCTGGCTGATGATCGGCGTCGCGGCCGCGCTGACGTTCGTGGTCGTCGCGTTTTTCGTATTGGGCAGCTACACGAAACGCGAGCGCGTGACTGGTCAGTTGTTGCCGGCGACTGGGCTGCTGACGGTGGCACCGCCGTTGACGGGCACCGTAGTCGCCATGCGGGTCCGCGAAGGACAGACGGTGGCGGCCGGTGCGGAACTGCTGGCTATCTCGGCCGAAGTGGCGACCGAGCTGGGCGGAACGCGCGAGACGGTCGCCCGGCAATTGAAGTTTCAGCGCTCGCGCCTGGAGACCGATCTGACTAGCCAGTCGCAACTGAGCGCCGAAGCGCAGCGCGGCCTGCGGACGCGCGCCGCGGCACTTGGCGACCAGCTCACACAGATCGCACGGCAGAACGCGCAGCGGCTGCGCCAGGCCGAGCTCGCACAACGCCAGCTCCACAAGCTTTGGTCGATGCGTGAGCTGGGCTATGCGTCGAACAGCCAGGTCGAGCAGCAGGAAGGCGTGCTGCTTGACGCGCAGGCGCGACTGCAGGAGCTGGTCCGCCAGCGCCTCGACGTTGGCCAGCAACTCGACCAGACCCGCCAGCAGTTACGCGAGCTGCCGCTCACCACCCGCAACCAGCAGAACGACATCCAGCGCAAGCTCGCGGACGTCGATCAATCGATAGCCGAGAACGAAGCGCGCCGCACGGTCATCCTGCGCGCACCGCAGGCGAGCGTCGTCGCTGCGTTGCTCGCGAAGCCCGGGCAGATTGTCAACGCAGGCCAGTCGGCGGTGTCGCTGTTGCCGCAAGGCGTGCCGCTCGAGGCACAACTGATGGTGCCGAGCCGCGCTATTGGCTTCGTGCGGGCCGGCTCGCGCGTGGTGCTGCGCTACGAAGCGTACCCGTTTCAGAAATTCGGCCAACAGTTCGGGCGCGTGACTGAGGTGTCGCGTACCGCCCTGTCGCCGCAGGAAGTCGCGAATCTGACCGGGCACACCAATGTGCCGGAGCAGTTATACCGCGTCGTCGTCGCGCTCGATCGCCAGGACATCGTCGCGTACGGCAAGCGCGAGGCGCTGCGCCCCGGGATGGCGCTCGACGCCGACGTGCTGATCGACCGGCGCCGGCTGGTCGAGTGGGTGCTCGAGCCGCTGTATGCCCTCGGCAGCCGCATGTCGAGCTGATGCGCGCCCTCAATGCATTCGTTACGGAGCCCCTCAATCATGAAATGGATCGATGCGCTTCAATTCGGCTGGCGCCGCCGCCTGCCAGTGATCCTGCAGACGCAGGCGGCCGAGTGCGGGCTCGCGTGCGTCGGGATGGTCGCGAGCCATTTTGGCCACGACCTCGACCTCATCAGCCTGCGTCGGCGCTTCAGCCCGTCGCTGAAGGGGGCGACCCTCAACGATGTGATGCTGATCGCATACCGGCTCGGCCTCGCTTCGCGCGCGTTGCGGCTCGAACTTGGCGAACTGAGCAAGCTGCAGCGCCCGTGCATTCTGCACTGGAACATGAATCATTTCGTCGTGCTGAAGTCGATGTCGCGGGGCCGGATCACGATCCATGATCCGGCACGCGGGCGTCGCGACTTGCCGCTTTCCGAAGTGTCCGACCACTTCACCGGCGTGGCGCTAGAGCTGACGCCATCGCCGACGTTCGAGCGCACCGAGGCGCGCGAAACGATCTCGATGGTGAAGCTCATCGGCAACGTCACGGGCATCCGCGAGGCGTTCGCTCAGGTGCTGCTGCTTTCCGCGGCGCTGGAAGTGTTCGGCATCGTCACGCCGTTCTACATGCAGTGGGTGATGGACCAAGTACTGGTATCGGCCGACGCGGACCTGCTGACGCTGCTCGGCATCGGCTTCCTGCTCGTCGTACTGTTTCAAAACGCGGTGTCGGCGTTGCGCTCATGGGTGGTGACGTGGTTCTCGAGCCTGCTCTGCGTGCAGTGGCCCCCCAACGTCTGTGCGCACCTGCTCAGGCTGCCGATGGCGTATTTCGAGCAGCGCCACATCGGCGACGTCGTGTCGCGATTTAGCGCGATCAATACGATCCAGGCGACGCTGACCACGCAGTTCATCGGCGCGCTGCTCGACGGCGCGATGGCGATCGCAACGCTTGCGATGCTGTTCGTCTACAGCCCGGCACTCACATGGCTCGTGCTAGGCCTGTTTGCCGTGTATGGCGCGATCCGATGGATCGCGTATCGGCCGTTCCGGCAGGCTAACGAGGAACAGATCGTGTATGCGGCGCGCGCCCAGACTAACCTGCTCGAATCGATCCGCGGCGTGCAGGCGATCAAGCTCGCAAACAAGCAGGAAGCACGCGTCGCCGCCTATGCGAACGCGGTGGTCAACGCCACCAACAAACACGTCGCAATCGAGCGGCTGTCGATCGGCTTCTCGACGCTGCATGGCGTGATTTCCGGTGCGGGCCGCGTGGTGCTCGTCTGGCTCACGGCGAAGCAGGTGCTCGACGGTCAGTTATCGGCCGGGATGCTGGTCGCATTCATTAGTTTTGCAGACCAGTTCATGGCGCGCGGCGCCGGTCTGATCGGAACGCTTATCAACTTCAGAATGCTGCGCCTGCACGGAGAACGTCTCGCCGACATCGTGCTGACCGACGTCGAGGACGACATGGATGCAAAAACCGGCCGATCGCCGGATGTGAGCCGAGTGGTACCTCCCGCGATCGATGTACGCGACGTGCGTTTCCGTTATGCGGAAACGGACCCGTGGGTACTCGACGGCTGCTCGTTTTCGATCGCCGCCGGCGAGTCGGTTGCACTCATCGGGCCATCGGGCCAGGGCAAGACGACGATGGCGAAGCTGCTGCTCGGCCTGCTGACGCCCGAGCACGGCAGTGTGCACATCGATGGTATCGACATCCGTAAATTCGGCCTGTATCCATATCGCGACCGGATTGGCTGCGTGATGCAGGACGACATTCTGTTCGCCGGCTCGATTGCCGACAACATCTGCTTCTTTGATCTGCAGCCCGACGACACGCGAATCGAGGAAGCCGCGCGGCACGCGCAGATTCACGACGACATCGTCGCGATGCCGATGGGCTACCGGAGCCTAGTTGGCGACATGGGATCGTCGCTGTCGGGTGGGCAGCGCCAGCGCGTGCTCCTCGCCCGCGCCTTCTACCGTCGGCCCGCGATCCTCGTACTCGACGAAGCGACGAGTCATCTCGACACAGACAGCGAATCCCTGATCAACGACGCGGTGCGTGGCATGAACGTCACGCGAATCATCGTCGCGCACCGGCCAGAGACGATCCGGAGTGCAGATCGCGCGATCGAAATTGCATATGGCTGCACACGCGAACTGGATATTAACGCCTTGTTCCAGACACAGCCTGCATAGCATCGCTACGCGAATGCTTGCTACGCGCGGCGCCGAGAGATGGGTGATGCCGATCTTCCAGTCATCGACTGGCTTCCGTAGCCGGGCGGCAACGTCGCTGAAGGGGCGCCGACGTGCCCGACGGATACGGCAGAATTCTCGCTGGCATGACGGCGAGCACCGAGACCGGACAGAACCGAATAGGCGCACGGTATGCCATCGAAATCCGCACTTCCGCCATTCAACTGCGCAACCGCGAAGGCTAGCCGGCACTGCTTGGTATACCGTGAGAAATCGGCGAATCGGGTGGCATCGAATCATTGGAGCGTTCCCTTCAACCGCCTCGACGATTGAGACACGCCACGCCGAAGGCACGCCGACGTTCACGGTCACCTGCCGGCAGTGAGTCTCGTCAAATCAGCCCGCTTTCGTACGCATAGCGGATCAGGTCGGTGTTCGTATCGGCCCGTAGCTTTTTCATCGCCGTGTATTTCTGCGTCGACACGGTGCTGACGGAGCGGCCTAGCCTCTCCGCAATGCTCGCGAGCGAATGACCTAATGCGAACAGGCGCACGACATCAAGCTCCTTCCGTGTCAGCCTGGGGAGTGTATCGCCGCCGCTCGCACCGGATTGCTCGACGATCACGCGGACCGTCGGCGAAAAATACCGCGTTTGCCCCGCGCGCACGTGTCGGCACGCACGCACGATCTCGTCGATCCCATCTTCCTTGCTGACGATGGCTTTCACACACAGTCGCAGCGCAGCCGCGAAGATGCTCGGATTTTTTTGCGCGGTCAGCATCACGCATTGCGTACTCGGTGCGACATCGCATAGCTTGCGCAGCAACCTCAGGCCGTCGATCGGTTTGTCGCCCCGACTCATCGAATAGTCGACGACGATGAGATCGACCGCGGAGCGCCTCAATGCGTCGAACAGCTCCTCCCCGCTATTGCAGCAATGCGAGATGAGGAAATCCGGTTCCCATTGTGGCAGGCGCTTCAGCATTTCGATTACGATCGGATGGTCGTCGGCAATGGCGATGGTGGTTAGACTCATTGGATCGTCGAAATGAAATATCAAGTCAGAAGGCGAACCGAACAGATTACGAGGAACCAAAGGCGGCAAGTTGCGCAACGCGATGAGTCCTCGTCGGCCAAGGCTTTTGCCGTGGAGCCATACTTCCGTAGTCGGTCCGGGCTCAATGAATGATTCTTTTCGTGCTTGCCAAAGCGTAATGCTGAGAAATCAGCATAGATAGGCCTGTTGCCATTCCAACCTGCGGCGCAATCCGGCTGGGGGGCGCTCTCCGAGCATTCGCGTCGGATTCGTGGAAAACCCCTAACGGATCCGCCTCCCCGCGAAAGGTTGCAGAAGGTTTCACCTCCCTATACTCGTTAAGACGATGCAGCAAGCATCGCGCCATACGAATACAACGAAGGAGACGACCCCGATGCGACCCATCCTGCGCACCCTCGCCGTTGCAGCCACCCTGAGCTGCGCGCTCGCCGCTCACCCCGCTTTCGCCGACGACGGCGGCAAGATCACGATCATGGTCGGCGGGATCGCGAAGCTGATCTACCTGCCCGCGCGGCTCACGCAAGAGCTCGGCTACTTCAAGGCCGAAGGGCTCGACGTCGAGCTGCTGTCGCAGCCGGCCGGCGTCGACGCCGAGAACGAGCTGCTGGCGGGCGCCGTGCAGGGCGTCGTCGGCTTCTACGACCATACGGTCGACCTGCAGAGCAAGGGCAAGGACGTGAAGGCGATCGCCGTGTTGTGCCAGGTGCCGGGCGAGGTCGAGATGGTGTCGACCAAGGCGGCGCCGACGTTCAAGTCGATGGCCGACGCGAAGGGCAAGACGCTCGGCGTGACGGGCCTCGGCTCGTCGACGAGCTTCCTCACGCAATACCTCGCACTGCAGCACGGCGTGCAGTCGACGCAGTACACGATGCTGCCGGTCGGCGCCGACGCGAGCTTCATCGCCGCGATCAAGCAGGGCCGTATCGACGCCGGCATGACGACCGAGCCGACGGTATCCGCGCTCGAGAAGATGGGCGACGCGAAGGTGCTGGTCGACCTGCGCACGCTGGAAGGCACGCGCGCCGCGCTCGGCGGCACCTACCCGGCCGCGAGCCTGTACGTGCAGTCGGCGTGGGCCGATTCGCACAAGGCCGAAGCCACCAAGCTCGCGCACGCGTTCGCGAAGACGATGCAGTTCATCCACACGCACAGCGCCGACGAAATCGCCGCGAAGATGCCGGCCGACTACCAGAAGGACAAGGGCCTGTACGTGGCCGCGCTGAAGGCATCGCTGCCGATGTACACGGCTGACGCGAAGATGCCGGCCGACGGCCCGGCGACCGTGCTGAAGGTGCTGTCGGCGTTCAATCCGTCGGTGAAGGGCAAGCACATCGACCTGGCGCGCACCTATACGAACGATTTTGTGAACGCGAAGTAATCGATATCGGTACAGGCGCCGGCGGCGGCGATCCCGCCGCCGCGCGTTCCCCGTTCCGGCCCGGCTGACCGGCCCGGCGTCGCCACGATGCGGCGCCCTCCTCACCCGCAGGACGAATGCGATGACCCAGGCAGTTTCCCCTAGCACACCGGCGATCGAGTTTCGCAACGTGTCGTGCCGCTTCATTTCGCCGGAAGGCAAGGCTACCGTCGCACTGCGCGACTTCAGCATGAGCGTCGCGCGTGGCGAGTTCATCGCGATCGTCGGGCCGACCGGCTGCGGCAAGTCGACCACGCTGAACATGATCACCGGGCTGCTCAAGCCTGTGTCGGGCGAGGTGCGCGTGATGGGCCGCCCGGTCGACGGGATCGACCCGCGCATCGGTTTCGTGTTCCAGGCCGACGCCGTGTTCCCGTGGCGCAACGTGATCGACAACGTCGCGGCCGGCCCGCTGTTTCGCGGCCGCTCGAAGGACGTCGCGTACACGCAGGCCGAGGAATGGATCCGCAAGGTCGGCCTCGACAAGTTCACGAAGCACTACCCGCACCAGCTCTCCGGCGGCATGCGCAAGCGCGTCGCGCTCGCGCAGACCTTCATCAACCAGCCGGAAATCCTGCTGATGGACGAGCCGTTCTCCGCGCTCGACATGCAGACGCGCACGCTGATGCAGGACGAGCTGCTGCAGCTCTGGTCCGCGAACAAGGGCTCGGTCGTGTTCGTCACGCACGATCTCGAGGAAGCGATCGCGCTCGCCGACCGCGTGTTCGTGCTGACCGCGCGCCCCGCGACGCTCAAGCGCGTGTACGAGATCGACCTGCCGCGCCCGCGCGTCACGTCCGAGATCCGCTACGACACACGCTTCATCGAAATTTCCAAGGACATCTGGCACGACCTGCGCGAAGAAGTGCAGATCGGCTGACGCATACGCCGCACGGCAAGCAATGGCAAGAAACTGCAAGGACAGGAGCATGACCGACATGACGCTTCCCACTACCGCCCTTCCGGCGCCGACGCTCGAGGACGACGAGCGCGCCGCGCAACGCCGGCTGCGCCGCCGGCGCAACCTGATCGTCACGCTGCGGATCGCCGTGCTTGTCATCGTGCTGGGCGGGTGGGAACTCGCCGCACGACTCAAGTGGATCGATCCGTTCTTCTTCTCGATGCCGTCGCTGATCTTTGCGCAGATCCAGGACTGGTTCGTGAACGGCACGTCGCAGGGCCCGCTGCTCACGCAGGTGTGGGTCACGCTCGAGGAAACCGGCATCGGCTTCCTGATCGGCTCGGTCGCCGGCGTGATCTGCGGGATCGTGCTCGGCCGCAACAAGCTGATGGCCGACGTGTTCGGCCTGTACATCCAGATAGCGAACTCGATCCCGCGCGTCGTGCTCGGCTCGATCTTCGTGATCGCGCTCGGCCTCGGGATGGCGTCGAAGATCGCGCTGGCCGTCGTGATGGTGTTCTTCGTCGTGTTCGGCAACGCGTTCCAGGGTGTGCGCGAAGCCGACCGCTACCTGATCGCGAACGCGCAGATCCTCGGCGCGTCGCGCCGGCAGATCACCACGTCCGTCGTGATCCCGTCCGCACTGAGCTGGATTCTCGCGAGCCTGCACGTAAGCTTCGGCTTCGCGCTGGTCGGTGCGGTCGTCGGCGAATTCCTGGGTTCCAAGCAGGGCATCGGCCTGCTAATCTCCACCGCCCAGGGCGCGTTCAACGCGAGCGGCGTGTTCGCGGCGATGATCGTGCTGGCCGTGGTCGCGCTGGCCGCCGACTATCTGCTGACCTGGCTCGAGAAGCGCTTGCTCAAGTGGCGCCCCGCCGCGTTCTGAGCAGCGCACGCATCATCGGATGACACACCCGAACCGCGCCGGTTGCCCCCGGCGCGGTTCGGCATTGAGGAGACGGAATGGCGCACAGCCTGCGCGGGCGGCTCTTGTGGTGGCTGCTGCTGCCGCTCGCGGCTTTCGTGCTGATCGCGGGCGCGATGTCGTACGACACCGCGCGGCGCACGGCCGGGCTCGTGCAGGACAGCGCGCTCGTCGCATCCGCGCGCACCATCGGCGAGGACGTCGAATGGCGCAACGGGCGGCCGGCGGCCGACGTGCCGCCGGCCGCGCTGGAAATCTTCGAGTCGCCGTCGGGCGATTCGGTGTTCTACAAGGTGATCGACGGCCACGACCGGCTGCTCGCGGGCAATCCCACGCTCGCGGTCCCGGCGCGGCATGGCGTCGAGCCGACGCTGTACGACACCTCGCTCGACGGCGTGCGGCTGCGCGCGACCGCCTACGATCGGCAGCTGTACGACGAGGGGCAGATCGAGACGGTCACGGTCGTCGTCGCGAAGACGACGCGCTCGTACGACGCGATGGTCGCGACGATCTGGCGGCCGCAGCTGATGCGCCTGTCGCTGATGCTGGTGCTCGCGATCGTGCTGGTCTATCTCGGCCTCACGCTCGAGCTGCGCCCGCTGATGAAGCTGAAGGACGACGTCGCCGACCGCGGGCCGATGGAACTGGAGCCGATCCGCCCGGAGCGGCTGCAGCACGAGCTGCGGCCGATCGTCGACGCGATCAACCAGTGCATCGCGCGGCTGAACACACACACGGCCACGCAGCGCCGCTTCATCGCCGACGCCGCGCACCAGCTGCGCACGCCGATCGCGGTGCTCGACACGCAGATCCAGTACGCGCAGCAGCGCGACCATGACGATCGCGAGCTGGCGTCGGTGCTCGACAGCATGCAGCGCAGCAGCCGCAAGATGGCCGACGTGACCGACAAGCTGCTGCTGCTCGCGCACGCGGAAGCGACGCCGTCGACGCTGCTCACGCATCGTGTCGATCTCGCCGCCGTCGTATCGAGCGTGCTCGAGGAAACGATCGTGCTCGCGCAGCAGCGCGACATCGACCTCGGCGCCGATCTCGGCGAACGGCTCGACGTCGCGGGCAGCGACAGCCTGCTGACCGCGCTGGTGATGAACCTCGTCGACAACGCGGTGCGCTATACGCAGCCGGGCGGCTGCGTGACGGTCGCCGCGCGGCGCGACGGCGACGCGGTCGTGCTCGACGTGGTCGACAACGGCCCCGGCATTCCGGCCGAAGCGCGGCCGCACGTGTTCAAGCGGTTCTACCGCGTGTCGGCCGACACCGAAGGCTCGGGCCTGGGCCTCGCGATCGTCCGCGAGATCGCGCAGGCGCACGGCGGCAGCGCGACGCTTGCACCGGGCCCCGGCAATCGCGGTATCGTCGTGACTGTGCGGCTGCCCGCGTACGATTGAAGAGAAGTCGTCATGAAACTCCTGCTGGTCGAAGACAACGCCGAACTCGCGCACTGGATCGTGAACCTGCTGCGCGGCGAGGATTTCGCGGTCGACTGCGTCGGCGACGGCGAACGCGCCGACACGGTGCTGAAGACCGAGCGCTACGACGCGGTGCTGCTCGACATGCGGCTGCCGGGCATCAGCGGCAAGGAAGTGCTCGCGCGATTGCGGCGCCGCAACGACAACGTGCCGGTGCTGATGCTGACCGCGCACGGTTCGGTCGACGACAAGGTCGACTGCTTCGGCGCGGGCGCCGACGACTACGTGGTCAAGCCGTTCGAATCGCGCGAACTGGTCGCGCGGATCCGCGCGCTGATCCGCCGCCAGGCCGGTGTCGGCACGACCCAACTCGTGTGCGGCGATCTCGTCTATGCGTTCGGCACGCGCGAATTCCGTTGCGGCGACACGGTGCTCGCGCTGCGCCGCCGCGAGCATGCGATTCTCGAAACGCTGATCCTGCAGCAGAACAAGACGGTATCGAAGGCGCGGCTGATGGACAGCGTGTTCGCGCTCGACGACGAGCCGAGCGCGGATGCGATCGACATCTACATCCACAGGCTGCGCAAGCATCTCGCGGGCAGCACGGCCGAGATCATCACGCTGCGCGGGCTCGGCTACATCCTGCGCGCAAAGAGCGCGCAGGACTAGCGGGTGTTGTTGCGCCCATCCAACATCGATTCGTAGCGCGAAACGTCGTTCAAATCTGCCGGAAGCCCGCCGGGCGGCGTTCCGGCGGCCTGCCTGCTCCGCGATTATTGCGCGTTCGGTGTTTTCACCGATCCGATTCTTTCCTCCGGGAAAGCGGCGTGAAGGATTTCACGCTCTACGATGCTATGCGTCGGCCCTCTCGCTGTGGTCGGCAATATCCGGCATACATAACGTACTGCCAACAAACAGATTTCAATGCGGCAGCTCGGAGGAGACGATCTTGAAACGAAAAACCCTTGCCCTTTCCATCGCGGCGGCAGGCCTGTGCGCCGGCACCCAGGCGCATGCGCAGTCGAGCGTGCAGCTCTACGGCCTGATGGACCTGAGCTTTCCGACCTACCGGACCCACGCCGACGCGAACGGCAACCATGTGATCGGCATGGGCAACGAAGGCGAGCCGTGGTTCAGCGGCAGCCGCTGGGGCCTGAAAGGCGCTGAAGACATCGGCGGCGGCACGAAGATCATCTTCCGCCTCGAAAGCGAATTCGTGGTCGCGAACGGCCAGATGGAAGACGAAGGCCAGATCTTCGACCGTGACGCATGGGTCGGCGTCGAGGACGAGCGCTTCGGCAAGCTGACGGCCGGCTTCCAGAACACGATCGCGCGCGATGCATCGGCGATCTACGGCGATGCGTACGGCTCCGCGAAGCTCACGACCGAGGAAGGCGGCTGGACCAACTCGAACAACTTCAAGCAGATGATCTTCTACGCGGCCGGCCCGACCGGCACGCGCTACAACAACGGCGTCGCGTGGAAGAAGCTGTTCAGCAACGGCATCTTCGCGAGCGCCGGCTACCAGTTCAGCAACTCGACCTCGTTCGCGACCGGCTCCGCGTATCAGGCCGCGCTCGGCTACAACGGCGGGCCGTTCACCGTGTCGGGCTTCTACAACCACGTGAACCACAACGGCTTCCGGAACCAGACGTTCTCGGTCGGCGGCAACTACGCGTTCAGCATCGTGCGCCTGAATGCCGGCTACTTCCGCTACAACGGCGACCAGGGGCCGCTCGGCCAGCGCCACGACGATTCGTGGACCGTGTCGATGAAGATCGCGCCGAAGGGCGCGCTCGACTACGAGCTCGGTTATCAGCAGATGCGCATCAAGAACGCCGCGTACAACGCTGACGGCTTCACGCCGAACGCGAACCTCGGCGCGTTCAGCCTGACCAACGGCGTCGGCAACGGCTTCAAGGAGACGATCTACGGGTCGGTGTTCTACCACCTGAGCAAGCGCACCGAGCTGTACCTGGCCGGCGACTACATGAAGCTGCATGGCGGCTACAAGGTGTCGTCGACGTTCGGTGCGAAGAACCAGCTCGAACTGACGTCGGGCATCCGCACGCGCTTCTGACCCGAAGCGGGGCCCGTCGGGCCCCGCCCTACCCTCCGTTCGGGATTTCTCCATGCGGGCACGCCGGCGCATTGCGCCGACCGTGCCCTTTTTTTCATCGTTTTCGGCCCGCGCGACGTCCCCGGAAAGCGCCCGCTGGCCGGCGCTGCGACAACCGGCCCGAAGTCGCTTGCGGCCCGTCGGGCGGGCGATCGCGGCCGATGCGCGCACGATCGCCTCACATCGGTGCTTGACCTGCGCCGACCGACTCGCTAGCGTTTCGGGTTTGCCCGGGTGGCCATTGCCGCCGGTGCCGTGAGTGCGCCCGACGTCCTGGCGCACGCGGCCGGGCTCCGATGGAAAAAACGATGCAGAAACTCGATGCGGCGAGCCCGCAGGCGATGTCGACGGATTTCACCGCCGACAACGTCGCGCGCCTGAAGGCGCTGTTCCCCGAACTCGTGACCGAAGGCCCGCACGGCGCGTCGGTCGACGTCGACGTGCTGAAGGCGCTGATCGGCGAGCGCACCGTCGGCGACGCCGACGAGCGCTACGGCTTCCACTGGCACGGCAAGCGCAGCGCGCGCCAGGCCGCGCTCACGCCGTCGACGGGCACGCTGCGTCCGTGCCCCGGCGACAGCGTCGCATGGGACGACACGCGCCATCTCGTGATCGAGGGCGACAACCTCGACGTGATGAAGCTGCTGCACAAGAGCTACGCGGGCAAGGTGAAGCTCGTCTACATCGACCCGCCGTACAACACCGGCAGCGATTTCGTCTATCCGGACGACTTCAGCGACAGCATCCGCCACTACCTGGCGATGACGGGCCAGACCGACGGCGGCGTGAAGCGCAGCACCAACACCGAGGCAAACGGCCGGTTCCACACGGACTGGCTGAACATGATGTATCCGCGCCTGAAGCTTGCGCACGCGCTGCTGTCCGACGAAGGGCTGATCGCCGTGCACATCGACGAGCACGAGGTGCATGCGCTCGTGCTGATGCTGCGCGAGATCTTCGGCGAGGAGAACGAACTCGGCGTCGCCGTGTGGGACAAGCGCAATCCGAAGGGCGATGCGCGCGGCGTCGCGTACCAGCACGAATCGCTGGTGCTGTTCGCGCGCAACGCCGAGACGCTGCTCGAGCAGGCGCCGCTGAAGCGCCCCAAGCGCAACGCGCAGCGCATGCTCGATGCCGCGCACGACGCGGTGTACCGCAGCGGCAACGCGAAGGATGCGCAGAAGGCCTACCGCGCGTGGATGAAGGCGCAGACCAACCTGTCCGGCGGCGAAGTGATGTACGACCGGCTGTCGGCCGACGGGCGCGTGTACCGCCTCGTGTCGATGGCGTGGCCGAACAAGAAGAAGGCGCCGGAAGAGTATTTCACGCCGCTGATCCACCCGGTCACCGGCAAGCCGTGCGCGATGCCGGCGCGCGGCTGGCGCAATCCGCCCGCGACCATGCAGGCGCTGATCGAGCGCGGCCAGATCGAGTTCGGCCCGGATGAAACCACGCAGCCGCAGCGAATCTACTACCTCGACGAGAACATGTATGAGAACGTGCCGTCGGTGCTGCCGTTCGCCGGCTCCGACGACGCGTTGCTGAAGACGCTCGGCATCCCGTTCGACCAGCCGAAGCCGGTCGATTTCACGGCGGCCGTGATCGGCTGGTGCACGCGCGGCGACGACATCGTGCTCGACTGCTTCGCCGGCTCCGGTTCGACCGGCCACGCGGTGATGCAGGTGAACGCGACCGACGGCGGCGCGCGCCGCTACATCCTCGTGCAACTGCCCGAGGCACTCGACCGCCGCGACAAGACGCAGCTGGCGGCCGCCGACTTCTGCGCGAAGCTGAAGAAGCCGCTGACGCTCGCGGAAGTGACGAAGGAACGCCTGCGCCGCACCGCGCAGCAGGTCGCGCGCGACTATCCGGAAAGCTATGGCGACCTCGGTTTCCGCGTGTACCGCCTCGACACGACCAACGTGATCGAATGGGACCCGCGCCGCGACGACTTCGACCATGCGCTGTTCGCGTCCGTCGAGCACGTGAAGACCGGCCGCAGCGAGGACGACCTGCTCGCCGAGCTGACGCTGAAGCTCGGCCTCGATCTGTGCACGCCGGTCGAGCATCACCCGGTCGCCGGCAAGACCGTGCACCTGATCGGCCGCTCGATCGTCGCGTGCTTCGATGCGCGCATCTCGCGCGACGACGCGGGCCCGCTCGCCGACGGCATCGTCGAACTGCTCGACGCGACCGGCGCGACGCGCGACGTCACGTGCCTGTTCCGCGACAGCGGCTTCGTCGACGACGTCGCGAAGCTCAATCTCGCCGCGCTGCTCGAACAGCACGGCGTGAAGCGCGTGCGGAGCCTGTGATGCGGCTGCATTTCGAAGCGGATCTCGACTACCAGCGCGAGGCGATCGACGCCGTCTGCGACCTGTTTCGCGGCCAGGAATCGTATCGCGGCGACTTCAGCGTGCTCGCGAACGCCGCGCCCGGCACCACGGCCGCCGCGCAAGGCTCGCTCGGCTTCGCCGTGTCGGAGCAAGGCGTCGGCAACCGGCTGTCGCTGACCGACGACGCGCTCGCGCGCAATCTCGCCGACGTGCAGTTGCGCGGCGGGCTGCCGCCGTCCGGCCTGCCCGGCTCGCGCGACTTCACCGTCGAGATGGAGACCGGCACCGGCAAGACCTACGTGTACCTGCGCACGATCTTCGAGCTGAACCGCCGCTACGGTTTCACGAAGTTCGTGATCGTCGTGCCGTCGATCGCGATCAAGGAAGGCGTGCACAAGACGCTGTCGATCACCGAGGACCATTTCCGCGCGCTGTACGCGGGCGTGCCGTACGACTACTTCCTGTACGACTCCGCGAAGCTCGGCCAGGTGCGCCACTTCGCGGCGAGCGCCGCGATCCAGATCATGGTGATGACGGTTGCCGCGATCAACAAGAAAGAGATCAACAACCTCTACAAGGACAGCGAGAAGACCGGCGGCGAGAAGCCGATCGACCTGATCCGCGCGACGCGGCCGATCGTGATCGTCGACGAGCCGCAAAGCGTCGACGGCGGGCTCGAGGGGCGCGGGCGCGAGGCGCTCGCCGCGATGGCGCCGCTCTGCACGCTGCGCTATTCGGCGACGCACGTCGATCGCCACCACATGGTGTACCGGCTCGATGCGGTCGACGCGTACGAGCGCAAGCTCGTCAAGCAGATCGAGATCGCGTCGGCGATCGTCGAGGATGCGCACAACAAGCCGTACGTGCGGCTCGTCGGCGTGTCGAACCGGCGCGGCGCGATCAGTGCGCGCATCGAGCTCGACGCCGCGACCGCGGCCGGCGTGAAGCGCCAGATCGTGTCCGCGACCGACGGTGATGATCTCGAGCGCCTGACGAAGCGCGCGCTGTACGCGGGCCTGCGGATCGGCGAAGTGCATGCGGTGAAGGGCGCCGAGTACGTCGAGCTTCGCCATCCGGAAGGCGAGGCGTTCCTGTCGCTCGGCGAGGCGTTCGGCGACATCGACACGCTCGCCGTGCAGCGCGAGATGATCCGCCGCACGATCCGCGAGCATCTCGACAAGGAATTGCGCCTGGCCGAACGCGGCGTGAAGGTGCTGTCGCTGTTCTTCGTCGATTCGGTCGAACGCTATCGCCGCTACGACGAGAACGGGATGCCCGTGAAGGGCGACTACGCGCTGATCTTCGAAGAGGAATATGCGCGCGCGGCGCGCGTGCCGGCCTACCGTGCGCTGTTCGACGGCGTCGACGTCGCGCTCGAGGTCGAGCGCGCGCACAACGGGTACTTCTCGATCGACCGCAAGGGCGGCTGGACCGACACGAGCGAGAGCAGCGCCGCGGCTCGCGAGAACGCGGAGCGCGCGTACGGCCTCATCATGCGCGAGAAGGAAGCGCTGCTGTCGTTCGACACGCCGCTGAAGTTCATCTTCTCGCACTCGGCGCTGAAGGAAGGCTGGGACAACCCGAACGTGTTCCAGATCTGCACGCTGCGCGACATCCAGACCGAACGCGAGCGCCGCCAGACGCTCGGCCGCGGGCTGCGTCTCGCGGTCGACCAGGACGGCGAACGCGTGCGCGATGCGGGCGTGAACACGCTCACCGTGATCGCGACCGAGCGCTACGAGTCGTTCGCGGAGAACCTGCAGAAGGAAATCGAGGCCGATACGGGCATCCGTTTCGGGATCGTCGAGGAACACCAGTTCGCGGCGCTGCCCGTGCAGGAAGGCGACGGGCCCGCGCATGCGCTCGGCGTCGAGCTGTCGCGCGTGCTGTGGGCGCACCTGCACGAGCAGGGCTACGTCGACGCGCAGGGCAAGGTGCTCGACCGGCTGAAGGATGCGCTGCGCCAGAGCGCGCTCGTGCTGCCCGAGGCGTTCGAATCGCTGCGCGCGCCGATCGTCGCGACGCTGCGCAAGCTGTCGGGCCGCTTCGCGGTGCGCAATGCGGATGAGCGCCGCGCGATCGCGTTGCGGCGCGACACGTCGGGCAAGGCCGTCGTGTTCGGCGACGACTTCCGCGCGCTGTGGGACCGTATCCGCCATCGCACCGTGTACAGCGTCGAGTTCGACAACGCGAAGCTCGTGCGCGACTGCACGGCCGCGCTGCGCGACGCGCCGGACATCGCGCGCGCACGGCTGCAGTGGCGCAAGGCCGAGATCGACATCGGCAAGGCCGGCATCGAGGCGATCGAGGTCGGCGGCGCCGGCACGGTGCTGATCGACGAAGGCGAGCTGCCGCTGCCCGACCTGCTCACCGAACTGCAGGACCGCACGCAGCTCACGCGCCGCTCGCTCGCGACGATCCTGGCCGACAGCGGCCGGCTCGACGATTTCCGCGTGAATCCGCAGCAGTTCATCGCGCTGGCCGCCGATGCGATCAACCGCTGCAAGCGGCTCGCGCTCGTCGCGGGCATCGCGTACCGGAAACTCGGCGAACGCCACGTCCATGCGCTCGAGTCGTTCGAGAGCGAGGCGCTGACCGGCTATCTGCGCAACCTGCGGCCCGATGCGCGGAAGTCGATCCACGAGGCCGTCGTGTGCGAGACCGACGCGGAGCGCGCGTTCGCCGATGCGCTCGAAGCGCACGACGGCGTGAAGCTGTACGCAAAGCTGCCTGCATGGTTCCGCGTGCCGACGCCGCTCGGCAGCTATCACCCCGACTGGGCGGTGCTCGCGGAGCAGGATGGCGGCGAGCGGCTGTATTTCGTCGTCGATACGCCGAATGCCGACGGCGACGTGACGAGCGAGCACGAGCGCGCGAAGCTCGCGTGTGGCGAAGCGCATTTCCGGGCACTGGTGGATGGAGGAGACGCGGCGCGGTTCGTGCGCGTCAGGCAGGCCGATGCGTTGTTCGAGCCTGTTGCATCCGTCGCGCCGCTGGCGAGCGCGGGGCGCTGAAACGAAGGGCGGCGACGAGCCGCCCTTTTTTCATCGAGCGGGCCGCAGATGCTGCTGCGATGGCGGGCTCCACGGGGACGAATCCGTCTGTCATTCAGATGAAAGCAATTCGTATCCTCGCGCGTTCGTGCGCGTGGTTACGGCTGGTTGCAAATCGGGGTCGATGCGATGCTGTCGCGCGACACTACCGTTTCGCCGCCGCCATGAAAAAAGGGCGCCGAAGCGCCCTTCTTCCGCATGCGTGCGCCGCGGTTACAGCGTGCGCCCGAACGCGTTGCGATGTGCGTGGTGCGTGGACGTCGACGCATGTGCGGTATGGCCGTGCGTATGGCCGTGACCGTGGCCCGGTTGTGCACCGGCACGATCGGCGATCGAATCCGAGCGATCGGCCGCGCGCGACAGGCCCTTGTCGCGGTCGCCTGCGTGCATGCCGTTCGAGTTGCTCAGCGCTTCGCCGCTCATGTGGCCACCGGACATGCCGCCCGCGTTGCCGCCCATGCCGCCTGCGCCATGACCGCCGCCGTTGCCGCCACCATTACCGCCGGCTGCCGCATTCGCGGAAACGGCACCGAGTGCGAGCAGCGCGGCTGCCAGGACGGAAAAATATCGTTGCGTTTTCATTGTTTGCTCCCTGGAGCGCGTTCGAATGATTGCATTCTAGGAACGCGCGGTTTCCGCGCGACTCGACGTTGTAAATGATCGTAACGGTGTGCGCAATGCGCATTCATCAGATCAATGTGCGGCGTGCCGGCTGCGTGCGCGGACTGCGCGGCCGGCCCTTCACCGGACAAGGAAGATGAAAGGCGGGAACGGCACCGCGGCGCCGGTTCCGCCGGTGAGCACGCTTACTGCGCCGGCTGCATGCCCTGTGCGGCCGCCTTGCGCTGCGCAGCCTGCTCCTGCTCATGCTTCTTCGCCATGTGGTGGCCCACGATACAGCCGCCGACCGCGCCGACCACGGCGTGATGTCCTGCGTAGTGGCCGGCGACGCCGCCCACCACCGCGCCCTTCATGCAGCCCGCCGCGTGTGCGTTGCCGATCGTTGCGAGCGCAACGATGGCGGCGGTTGCGCACACCCTGATGTGTCGAATGGGCATCATGCGATCACTCTCCTCTTGTCGTCGTGATCCGTGTTCTCGTGAGCCGGTCGCCGGGCTCAGTTCCAGCGGCCGCGCCAGCCGTCGCCGTCACGCCAGCCGCCGCGGTCGCGCCACTCGTGCTCGCGCCATTCACGGCGGCGCCATTCGTGTTCGCGCCACTGACGCGCACGCCAGTCGTCATCGCGATAGCCCACCGGCGCGTACATCACCGGCGGCGACGGCGCGACATAGACGGGCTGCGGCGGCGCGACGTAGACCGGCTCCGGTGCCGCATAGACGCCCGGCACGCCGATGCCGACCGACAGGTCGACGTGGGCCGATGCGACGCCCGAAGCTGCCAGCGCTGCCACACCGAGAACTGCACCGAGAATTAGTTTCTTGCTCATTTCGCGACTCCCTGCACGTGTCGTGCGTCATGTGACTACGGTTCGGAGTCTAGGCATTGGGCGCCGACACAGGTGAAACCGCTCTGCGAGACCGGTAACGGACGTTTACGGCGGGGCGTAAAGCCTTGCGGGACAAGGGGGACGAGCGATTCGACACGCCGTTGCAACGGCGCATCGAATCGGTAAGGTCGGGAAATTTTGCCGGAGCGCGGGCCGGCGATGCAGACAGCACGCGATCCGCACGCACGCCGCGCGAGCAGATCGCAACGACGTTACGCGCGGATATCGTCGACGCTGCGCAGCCAGTGCACGCTGAACAGGTTGTCCGCGTCGGTCCACACCGTGTCGGGCTCGAAGCCCGCACGCCGCGCGATCGCATGGAAGCCGTCGATCGTGAACTTGTGCGAGTTCTCCGTGTGGATGCGCTCGCCGGCCTCGAAGCGAAACGCGTGGCCGCGCACGTGCACCGTCTGCGCGATATCGCTGACGAGATGCATCTCGATGCGCTGCCGCCCGCGATCGTAGAACGCGCAATGCGAGAACGCGTCGACGTCGAAATCCGCGCCGAGCTCCGCGTTCGCGCGCACCAGCAGGTTCAGGTTGAACTGCGCGGTCACGCCCTGCGCGTCGTTGTACGCGTGATGCAGCGTGCGCTCGTCCTTTACGAGATCGGCGCCGACCAGCAGGCCGCCGCCCCGCAGCAGCCGCGCCGCACCGCGCAGGAACGTGTCGGCTTCTTCCGGCGAGAAGTTGCCGATCGTCGAGCCGGGAAAGAAGCCGATCCGCCGCCGCGGTGTCTCGGTCAGCACGGCGAGCTGCTCGGCCTTCGTGTAGTCGGCCGCGAGCGGCGCGACGTCGAGCCACGGATAGGCCGCACGCAGCCGCGCGGCCGCGCCGTGCAGGTAGTCGGCCGAGATGTCGACCGGCACGTAGCGCGCCGGCGCGTTCGCGTAATTGCTCGCGAATGCGTCGAGCAGCACGCGGATCTTCTCGAGCGAGCCCGCGCCGAATTCGACGATGTCCGCATGCGGGCCGACGCGCCGCACGATCTCAGCCGCGCGATCGCGCAGGATGCCGAGCTCGGTACGCGTCGGGTAGTACTCGGGCAGTTCGCAGATGCGGTCGAACAGCACGGAGCCGGCCGCATCGTAGAAGTATTTCGGCGGAATGCTGCGCGGCGTGCGCGACAGTCCATCGATCAGGTCGCGCTCGAACGCGCTCGGCCGCGCATCGCGGGCGGGTTGCAGGCCACCGCTCGTGGCCGTCAGGTCAGACGTCTCGCGCAAGTCGCACTCCCGTGAATTGCCAGCGGGCGGCCGGCGGAAAGAAATTGCGATACGTCGGCCGTTCGTGCCCCGGCGGCGTCGCGATGCTGCTGCCGCGCAGGACCTGCTGGCCGACCATGAACTTGCCGTTGTATTCGGCAGCGACCCCGGCGAGCGGCCGAAAGCCCGGATACGGCTCGTAGGACGAACGCGTCCACTGCCATACGTGCCCGAGCATTTGCGTGATGCCATCCGCGCCGAACGCGGCCTCCCATTCGAATTCCGTCGGCAGGCGTGCGCCGGCCCATTCCGCGTAGGCGGCCGCTTCGTAAAAGCTCACATGACATACCGGCGTATCGGGCGCGAGCGGCTCCACGCCGTGCAGGCCGAACGCGCGCCATGCATGGACGGTTCTGGCATCGCCGTCGTCGTCGGGAATCCAGTACGGGGGCGCCGACCACCCTTCCCGCTGCACCGTTGCCCAGCCGTCGGACAGCCAGTATTCGGGGCGGGCGTAGCCGCCGTCCGCGATGAAGGCCGCGAATTCCGCATTCGTGACGAGACGGTTCGCGATCTCGCACGGTCGCACGAGCGCCGTATGGCGCGGCCGCTCGTTGTCGAACGAGAACGCGTCGCCGTCGTGGCCGATCTCGACGAGCCCGCCCGGCTGATGCAGCCAGCGCAACGGGCCGGCATCGCCCGCGGCCAGCGCGGCGTGCGTGGCGGCGCCGTCGCGCGGCCGGAAGGCGGGCTTCAGCGGGTTGCACGAGAACGCATGCAGCATGTCCGTGACGATCAGCTCCTGATGCTGCTGCTCGTGATGCAGCCCAAGCTCGATCTCGGGTGCGATCGCGTCGAGCAGCGCCGCGTCGGCGCCGGCCAGCGCGCGCAGCATCGCGTCGTCGACGTATTGCCGGTACGCATGCACCTCGTCGAGCGACGGACGCGTGAGCAGCCCGCGTTGCGGCCGCGGATGGCGCGGGCCGAGCGCTTCGTAATAGGAATTGAAGAGGAACTGGAAGGCCGCGTCGAACGGCGCGTAGCCGGGCACGCGG
Organism: Burkholderia sp. Bp8998; assembly: GCF_003854235.1. Taxonomy (NCBI): domain Bacteria; kingdom Pseudomonadati; phylum Pseudomonadota; class Betaproteobacteria; order Burkholderiales; family Burkholderiaceae; genus Burkholderia; species Burkholderia sp. Bp8998. Next base: position 8,094 of record NZ_QTQF01000030.1, on the reverse strand, counting down.
CGCATCAGCACGACGGTTTCGAAGAACCAGGTCGTATGCGCGAGATGCCATTTCACCGGACTCGCGTCGGGCATCGACTGCACGGCCTGGTCTTCGGCGGATAGCGTCGCGGTCAACGCGATGCTATGGGCGCGCACGTCCTGGTAACGGCGCTGAAGCTGGGATGCAAGGAGGCTCATCGGTTTACCGTTCACGTCGCGATTCGCTGCGTTGCGTTGCCGGAAAAAGGAAAGCCTTGCGCTCGAATGCGCGCGGCTGACGTGCGACCTTCATTGCTGCGTCGTCGGGCAGCCGGCGCGCGCGCCGGGCCGCTGATGCGGCATCACTTCTTCTGCCCGTGCAGAACAGTATGGGCCAGAAATGTGAACGTCGCGAATCGGATTTCGGGTGAAACGAATGCGAAAGATAAATGAAAGCATCGAACATGCACCGGTCAGCGGCATGACGAACCGTCGATGCCCGTCATGACCGGGCTCGACAGGTGAGCGCAATGTGCATGCCTGCGTGTTCGCCATGCCGACGCCTGATGACACCCACGCCGGAGTCGTGAAAGGTCGGATGGTATGGGTGCGCCGCGGGAGCGGCATCATGCAACCGATATCGGTCCTGGTCCGCGCGTGGGTATCGCAGGCATCGATACCGCCGTTCGACTGCTCTGCCCTCCGCATGCTTCCCGGCCTTCGAAAAATTTTTTGCGTCGATGTCACGCGCGCGGGGTGCTCGCTCGTCATATCACCGGAACCCACACGAAAGGAGAAGGAATCATGACTGCGAAACTCAATCCGTTTGCCGCGGCCCCTGCGCTGATGAAGAGCTGGATGACCGTGTCGGTCGCCGCTGCCGGGAGCCTCGAGCCGACGCTGATCGAGCTGGTCAAGATCCGCGCATCGCAGATCAACGCGTGTGCGAACTGCCTTAACATGCACACCGTCGAGGCGCGCGAGCAAGGCGAGACCGAGCAGCGCATCAACCTGCTGGCCGCTTGGCGCGAAGCGCCCTGCTACACCGACCGCGAACGCGCGGCGCTCGGCTGGACCGACGCGCTCACGCGGCTGTCGGAGGGCCACGGCGCGCACGAAGCCGCGTATGCGGCGCTGAACGACCACTTCAGCCAGGAGGAACAGGTGAAACTCACGCTGATGATCAACGTGATCAACGGCTGGAACCGGCTTGCTGTCGGCTTCGGGCTGTGGGTCGATCCGGCCGAAGCGAAGGCCGCGGCCGCGAAGATGGTGGCCTGATGACGAGCGTCGATCCGGCCACGGGCAGTGCCGAAGACCGGGCCGACGCAGCGGCGAGCTTCGACCCGCTGCGTCGCACGCTGATTCGCGTCGCGTACCGGATGCTCGGTTCCGTCGCGGATGCCGAAGACATGGTGCAGGAGGCATTCATCCGCTGGATGGACGTCGATCGCAGCGAGGTGCGCGTGCCCGAGGCGTTCCTGCGCCGCATGGTGATGCGCATGTGCCTCGATCAGCTGAAGTCCGCGCGGCACCAGCGCGAGACCTATATCGGCCCGTGGCTGCCCGAGCCGGTCGTCGAGGAAGATGAACAGGAGGACGTCACGCTGCCGCTGATGCTCGCGCTCGAACGTCTGTCGCCGCTGGAGCGCGCGGCGTTCCTGCTGCACGACGTGTTCGGCCTCGAGTTCGACGAGATCGCGACGACGATCCAGCGCGACCCGGCCGCATGTCGGCAGCTTGCCGCGCGCGCACGCACGCATGTGCGCGAGGCGCGGCCGCGGTTTCATGTCGAGAAGCAGCGCGGGATCGAGCTCGCCGAGGCATTCTTCGCGGCGTCCCGCAGCGGCGACATGCGCGCGCTCGGCGCGATGCTCGCCGAGGACGTGAGCCTGCATTCGGACGGCGGCGGCAAGCGCCCGGCCGCGGGCAAGCCGGTATTCGGCTTCGAGCGCGTGATGAAGGTGCACGAGTACCTCGCCGAGCTGTTCGCCACGCATGCGTCGAAGCTCGTGCGTGCGGGGTTCATCAACGGGCTGCCGGGGTTCGTCACGCTGGAGGCCGACGGCGAGCTGCAGACGACCGCGCTCGAGATCGAGGACGGGAAGGTCGTCGCGATCTATGTCGTGCGGAATCCTGACAAGTTGAAGCATCTGCATTGAGGGTGATGGATGGGCGCTATGCGCCCGCCTTCCCTGCTCTGCGCCCTGCTTTGTCGATTGCCGGATGCTGGCCGCGCGTGGCATCGCGCGATGCATCGTGCACATGCATGCGCAGTTTCGACCGCAAAAAGAAAAACGCCACGCGAGGTTGCCGCGTGGCGTTTGTATGTTTGGCGAGCCGGATTGCCTGTAGGCAATTCGCGCTGCCGGACCCCTTCATTTTGTTCGTTGGTAGGCTCGATTGGATTCGAACCAACGACCCCCACCATGTCAAGGTGGTGCTCTAACCAACTGAGCTACGAGCCTAAGAAGCCGCGAATTATAGAGAGGGTTTTGGAGGAGCACAAGCCCCTTCGTGAAAATTTTTTGAAACGGGGATGCGGGCGCTGATGATCGCCCGGTGCCTGGTGCGGCGAGCACGTCGGCTCCACGTCTTCATGTCACAGCAAAACGCGTCGATGTGCTGTGAGGTTATCCACATTCCCCTCTGGATAACCATCCGGCAAGCCTCTGGATTCACAGTGGAACGATTGAGGATATGTCGGCGCGGCTGTGAATCGTCGAAAAGTTGTTCTGTGCCGCACAGAGCTTTGAGTGTGCATTGCCTGTGGTTATGCATTCCGATTCGCGCTGAAAATTCAGGACGTTACGGTGGTTATCCACTGTGAGGCCGCGTGCTTGTTAACTATCACTACGTATGTATACGAACTCTGTTAACACCATTGGATAAGCACAGTCCGGCGACTGTGATCCGAGCAGGCCATGCACTGCGAGCAGCGAGCAGACAACCAAATCGGCGGGCTGTGAGGCCGGGGTCAATGTGCGAACGGTCATGTCTGTAGAATCGCCGGCATTCACGATGCGACGAGTTCGACATGACATTGGCGATCCGGGTTGACTGGCAAAGCGGCGAGGTCCACGCCAACCGCGTGCGTATCGAGGTCGGCGACGACGGGAGATTGAGCGAGGGCGTCCGGCGCTTGTGTTCGCCGGTGCAGGAGCTGGAGAACGGTGCGGTGCGTTATCGCATATCGCAGAAGATCACCTTCGGTGGACATGCGGGCGAATGCTTGATCGACATGGTCGAAGCACGCCAGGCGAGCGTGGCGATCCTGTTCGATGCGATTCGCTTCCTCGACGCGAGCCGCCGAAGACCGCGGAGGAGTGGCGCAGGCTCGCCGCGGTGCTGGATACCTGGAACGGTAACGGGTTCATCGTGGTCATGCAGTTGCCGCACGATTTCGGCGAGCGGATGCCGACGGCCAATGCGTGGGCCGGAAAGATTGCCGAGCAGTACGGCACGGCGACGCCCGTACAGTATCTCGAGGGCGGCGGCGATCAATTGGTCGTCGACTTCGGCAAGCTGTCGGAATATGTGACCGAGGAAGGGAACAGGATCAAGCAGCAGTTCCTGAACGTCACTGGGCACGCCGAGTTGCACGTCCAGCGGGAGTTCGACGGCGTCAAGATCGAGTTCCACAAGACGAACTGGGAGAATATCGAGAAGGTCTGTGGCTACAGCAAGTACGAGGGCGACATCCAGTACTCGACGAAGACGCGCCGGCTGGCGAGTGACGAAATCCAAACCAAGACGACCAACAGCAAAGTAACCGCGACGACACGATCGGCAGCCAATTACGAAGGTCGGCGATGAGGAATACGATCCAGCAATACGACATGACGGATGACACGACGCGCCGCAGGATTTTCTGGCTGCTTCAACGCCTGACCAGTTGTTCGCTCTGGAAGCGCAAGCGAGATGCATTTGCAGTCTTCGCGAATGAATACGAGAACGCGGTGAAGACCTGTGCCGACGATGATCCGGAGCCCATGCCGGCAGACAATTTGCCGACTATCTTCGAGATCCTCGCGGCCTACGATCGAGGGTTGTCGGAGCTGGCCCGAGGGTCCCGATTCGGGGTCCCCACCGACAAGTGGGGATTCGAAGTACTGGCGCGACGCAGTCACTTGCCGAGCTGATGCGCGCGGATTCACTTGTTCGAGCCGCGGCTCATGTTGAAAAGATTGTTGATAATCCTGCGCCGGAACCAATCAAAATGCTGTGCGACGAAAGGGTGAGCGCTCCGTAGACGGATGATTTCGTCGCGCCATGAGGCCCTTATGACATGGCTTCGAGCGTTTTGACGCATTGACTCGATCAAGAGGCGGACAATCGATCGCAGTAACGGTCGGGGTGTGGATATCCTGACGGCAAATTTACTCGAAACGCTGTGCGCCGCATCGGTGAGCACAATCGACCCCGGCGGCTCAGGATGTGGAGATCCAATCCGGAAGCCACTCGAAATCCAGTGAAGGAGGAAGGTGAGGGCGGCGACGTTCGATCAAGACATCAATCCGTCAGCCCGATGTGGATAACCGACGCCGAATCGACTCCAAACGCTGTGCACTTGAATGGAGTAGGCGCACCGATGATTGGCCGCCCGCATAATCTGGTACTCAGACGGCGCATCAGCGATGCCGGGCCTACGAAGCCGCGCATCGTACCAGTCAAATCTGCTGATCAAGCGCCCGCACAACGGCTTGTTCGCCGAGATTGACCGCCGGCCCGACCACCGCGAAGTTAATCCCGTTCGCCGACCCATACCGCGCCAGCAACGAGCCATCCACGCGTTGCCCAGCCGGCAACAGCCGATGTTTCGATTCCGCCGGCCGGAGATAGAAGCTGAGCGTCCGTCCGGCATTGTCCTCATAGAGCACCATCGCGGCCGTGGCCCCACTGTCCGTTGTAAACAACCGACCGCCAACCGGCCTGAACCCCGCCGCACTCAAATCCGGCAGCTTCGCCGAAGGCCCGACGCGTCTGGTGAGCCACCCCTGCAAATCGCCCGCACTCGTCGGCCGGAAATCCACCTTCGCGACCTGATCGACCACCATCATCCGATAAGCCTCGAGCGCATCGCTCATCGGCGCGATCGGCGGCGCCGCGTTCCACCCGCGCGCCTGCCACCCGCCGAACGTCCCCAGCCCGATGCAGAACACGAACGAAGCCGCGATCGCGAACCGCATCCGCGAGCGCTCCGCACGCCGCGCACGAATCGCCGCCGGATCCAGGTCAGGATTCTCACTCGGCATCCGCACGCTCTCGAGCGCGGCCCGCAACCGCTGCGCATCCTGCTGCCAGCGCTTCACCTGTTCCGCACTCTCCGGATGCAGCGCGAGATATCGCTCGACCGCGGCACGCGCATCGTCGTCGAGCTGGCCGTCGACATAGGCCTGGAGATCGTGTTCGTCGGGACGGAGGGTGTTCATTTCATCAACCGGAGAGAAGGAGCGGGAAGCTCGCCGTCGCTGAGCTGGCGCAGTGCCTGACGCGCGCGGGAGAGTCGCGACATCACGGTGCCGATGGGCACGTCGAGCAGGTCGGCGACTTCCTGATACGTGAAGCCCTCGACCGCGATCAGCAACAGCAGGCTGCGCTGCTCGTCGGACAGGCGGCCGAACGCTTCGAGCGTCGCCCGCGCGGCCACCTCGCGTTCGGCGGACGGCCAGTGGAGCTCGTCGTCGTTACTAATGCGGCCGAGCAGCCACGCGTAACGCTTCGCGCTGCGTTTGCCGTCGAGAAACTGCCGGTAAAGGATCGTGAAGAGCCAGCTGCGCAGCGACGCGTCGTCGCGACGGCTCGCCCAGCGCGACAGCGCGCGCTCGAGCGTCGACTGGACGAGATCGTCGGCCGCATGGACGTCGCGCGCCAGCCAGAGCGCGAAGCGCCGCAGCCTGGGGATGAGTTCGCGCAATGCGTCGTCGTCGGGGGCGTTTGGGGGCATGGCCGGGGCGCGAGCCGATAAGCGTGGAGATGCAGCGTAGGACGCCGGTCGGCGCCGCTTATTCCGTCAGCATACGAAAAAATTCTTCATGGAATAAAGCGGCGCGTGCGGCGTCCTATGCCTGTTCGACAATGATCTGATGATCGGGAGTGCATCCATGAAGCAATCTTCCTCTTCTTCGCCGCCGCGCGAGCCTGGGCGCGGGTGGTGGCGCTGGGCCGTGATCGGCGGTGCGGTGGCCGGCGTGGCCGTGGCGTTCGGGTATGTCGGCGGCTGGCTCGCGCCGGCGCGTCTGACCCCGCACCGGCTCGTCGACGCGCTGCAGACGGCCGGCGGCGAGCATCCGGGCTTCCGGCGCAATCACGCGAAGGGCGTGTGCGTGACCGGTTACTTCGAAGGCAACGGCGCCGCGAGCGCGTATTCGGTCGCGCCGTTCTTCAAGGCGGTGCGCACGCCGGTGGTCGGGCGGTTCGCGCTGCCGGGCGGGAATCCGTATGCGCCCGACAGCAGCGTGCCGATCCGCAGCCTCGCGCTGAAGCTCACCGCGCCGGACGGCCAGCAATGGCGGACCGGGATGAACGCGATGCCGGTGTTTCCGGTGGCGACGCCGAAGGCCTTCTACGCGCAGTTGCTGGCGACCCGGCCGGATCCGGCGACGGGCAAGCCCGATCCGGCGAAGGTGAAGGCGTTTTTCGGTGCGCATCCGGAGACGGCCGCGTTCCGCGCATGGGTGAAGGGTGCGAAGCCGAGCGCGAGCTACGTCACCGAAAGCTATTACGGGCTGAACGCGTTCTACTTCGTCGATGCGGCCGGCAAGCGCCAGGCGGTGAGGTGGCGGGTCGTGCCGGAGCAGACGGCCGGCGCCGGGGACGTCGCGACGGCCGCGGATCCGAACGTGTTGCAGCAGGACCTGACGCGGCGCATCGCGGACGGTGCGCAGAAGTGGAAGCTGCTGGTCACGCTCGCGGAGCCCGGCGACCCGGTGGATGACGCGACGAAGACCTGGCCGGCGCAGCGGACGACGATCGACGCGGGGACGCTCGTACTCGATCGCGTGGAGCCGCAGGACAGCGGGCCGTGCCGGGACGTGAATTACGACCCGACGGTGCTGCCGCAGGGGATTCAGGTGTCGGGGGATCCGTTGCTGGCGGCGCGGTCGGCGGCTTATGCGGATTCGTATCTGCGCAGGACGAGTGAAGAGGCCGGCGTGGCCGGCGCGGCGCGATTGAGTGCGGAGGGACGGTGATGAAGGCGACTACGACGTTTGGCTTGCCGGCGAGGCTGCTGCATTGGGTGATGGCCGCGATGATCGTCGCGATGCTGTTCATCGGCGTGGGGATGGTGGCGTCGGTTTCCGGGCGGCACGATGTTCTGGTGGCCTTGCACAAGCCGCTGGGAGTTGCCGTGCTGGTGCTGGTGTGTGTGCGGATCGTGGTGCGGTTCGTGTCGAAGCCGCCGGCGTTGCCCGAGGATCTGCCTGGGTGGCAGAAGGTTGCCGCGCATGGGTCGCATTTGGTGCTGTATGCACTGATGCTGGCGATGCCGCTGATCGGGTGGGCGATGCTGTCGGCCGGCGGATATCCGGTGACCTTGGGAGGCGGCGTGCAGTTGCCGGCGCTGGTTTCGGCTGATCCGGTGACGTTTGCCTGGCTCCGGGTCGCGCACCGGGTGCTGGCTTACCTGTTCTTCGCTACGTTCCTCGCGCACTTTGCGGCTGCGCTGTATCACGGGTTGATCCGTCGGGACGGGGTGGTGAGGGCGATGGTGGGGCGGTGAGCGACGGAGGGTTGCGTTCGACGCGGCGGGGCTTGTTCACGGGATACCGAGGTCTGGCCTGCCGTGTCGCTTATATATGATCAATGGCGTGGCTTAACGGGTCCCTGGCGCCGCATGTCAAAATAATTTCACAAAAGGGGTTGCGGAGTCCGAGACAGGTGCTTAGAATCACGCCTCTTTCGCGCTAACGGAAACGCAGCGCGGGGGAAAGAAGGGAAGCGGGTGCGGTTGATGGCAAGTTGTAGAGCCCCAGCGCACACGGATTTAAACCGCAGTCGTCGCAACGAAGTCGTTAAAAAAGTTGTTGACGAGTTTTAAAAAACGGTTAATAATCTCGCTTCTCTGCTGCTGAAAACGCAGCGCTGCTGAGAAACTTCAGGTTTCTCGCAGAAATGCTCTTTAAAAATTAAC
>NZ_QTQF01000029.1:0-110135 GCF_003854235.1 Burkholderia sp. Bp8998 | reverse complement strand
TGTATGGCGTGATGGGCAGGGGCATCGGTCGCTGAATTGATGCCTCGTCGAGAGTTACGCGGTTATGCAGACCTTCCTTAAGCGACGCGGTATGTAATTCCCAATTTGGGAATTACAAAACAAAAACGGCACTGTCTTGTGGGACAGTGCCGTTTCTAACTACTGGATACCGCTCAGAATTCTTTGGGGTGGCTGATGGGACTCGAACCCACGACGACAGGAATCACAATCCTGGACTCTACCAACTGAGCTACAGCCACCACTGATACTGCTTTGGTTCTTCGCTGCTTCGTTTCGTGTTCAGCAGCGAAGAACAAGATTATACGAACACTTTTGAATCTTGCAAAGCATTTTTTTTAAAAATTTCTTCGGCGTCGTTCAGATGCGTGCGCGCCTCGTCGAACACGGCCAGATCGCCGCGCGCGAGCTTCTTGTTGTCGGACAGCACACGACGCCAGCCGCGCGCACCCGCGACGCCACGATACAACCCGAGTGCGTGCCGGACGATCGCGCCGAGATACGTGCCGCGCTTCAGTTCCGCCGCGCAGTATTCGATCAGTTTCGCCTCGGCCTCCTCGCGCGTCGGCACTGCCGCAGTCGACCCATAGAAGCGCGCATCGACGCCGGCGAGCACATACGGGTTGTGATACGCCTCGCGCCCGAGCATCACGCCGTCCACATGCTCGAGATGTTGCGCGACTTCGTCGAGCGTCTTGATCCCGCCATTGATCACGATCTCGAGCGACGGAAAATCGCGCTTCAGCTGATACGCATAGTCATACTTGAGCGTCGGGATCTCGCGGTTCTCCTTCGGCGACAACCCCTTCAGGATCGCATTGCGCGCGTGCACCACGAACGTTTCGCAGCCCGCCTCCGCCACCTTGCCGACGAAGTCCCGCACGAACGCATAATCCTCGACCGCGTCGACGCCGATCCGGTGCTTGACCGTGACCGGCACCGATACCGCATCGCGCATCGCCTTCACGCAGTCGGCAACGAGTTGCGGCTCGTTCATCAGGCACGCGCCGAACGCGCCGCGCTGCACGCGCTCGGACGGACAGCCGCAATTCAGGTTGATCTCGTCGTAGCCCCATTGCTCGCCGAGTTTCGCCGCGCGCGCGAGATCGTCCCGTTCGCTGCCGCCCAGTTGCAGCGCGACCGGCGATTCGTTCGGCGTGAACGCGAGATGCCGCTGGGCGTCGCCGAACAGCAGCGCGCCCGTGGTGATCATTTCCGTATACAGCCACGTGTCGCGCGTCAGCGTGCGATGGAACGACCGGCAATGACGGTCGGTCCAGTCGAGCATGGGCGCCACGGAAACGCGGCGGGGAGGAAGCGAGGACGGTGCGGACATGGAATTCGGGGCAGCAAGCGGCGCGGGAAACAACCCGAGATTTTACCGCAACGCGACCAGGCCGGCCCGGCAGCCTGACTAGACCGGCCCGCCCTCGCCCAGTTCGGCGTCGACGGCCCGCCGCGCCTCGTCGAGTACGCGCTCGATCACGCGCCGTTCGGTCAGCAGGATCCCATCGACTTTCACGAGCCGCCAGTCGATCCGCACGGCCGCGCCCTGCAGCACGCGGTAGTGCGCATGCTCGCCGTCCCATACCTGCTCGGTCTTCACCTCGATCTCGTAGCCGCGGTACGGCTCGCTGAAATCGCCGAGATCGCTGCCTCTCGGTTCCATCGCTCGCTCCGTGGCGACGCAGCGCCGGGCCGCCTCGGCGGCCGGCGCCGTGCGCTCAGTCGTATTCGTTAGACAAGATGGATTTGCCGTCGGCGGTCAGGTCGACACGGTCGGCCGCCGCCTGGTAGATCAGCCCTTCGTTCAGCAACGCATAGACGACATCGTCGAACGCGGCGGGGACCGGCCGGCTGTCGCCGAACTGGTCGATCCACTTCAGCGCCTCGATGGCTTCGGGAGAAAGGATGGGGGTCATGCGTTGGCCTCCGGCGTCGGTGTCGCTCCATCCTAGCACTTCGTCCGGACGCCGAATACCGCGGCAAACGCGCGACCATGAGGCCTGGCGCCACGGACGACCAGGCAGCCCGTCCGCGGCGCCGGCACCGGAAACACGTTCAGAGGCGCGCGATCGACACTTCGGTGGATTTCACGAGCGCGACGACTTCCGCGCCGACCTTCAGCTCGAGTTCGTCGACCGAGCGAGTCGTAATCACCGACGTGACGATGCCGAACGGCGTCTCGACGTCGACCTCGGACACCACGGGCCCGCGAATGATCTCCTTCACCTTGCCTTTGAACTGGTTACGCACGTTGATTGCAGTGATGCTCATCGGGTTGATCGCTCCGAAGAAAAATGTTTGAGAACGGGCGGCCGGCGCCGCCCGGATTTAAACGGCCCAGCGAATCTGCCCGACCGGTCGTACATCATCGACTTCGGGCGCCGCGCCCCGATCGCCCCCGCCCGGCCCGCCGGCGAGCACGCGTTGCAGCACGCGATCTTCCAGCGCCGCGAACGCAGCCGATGCGCGCCCACGCGGCCGGTCGAGCGGTACGGACTGATCGAGGGCGACGCGCCCTTGCTCGATCAGCAGGATCCGGTCGCCGAGCGCGACGGCCTCCTGTACGTCGTGTGTGACGAGCAGCGCGGTGAACCGATGCTCGCGCCACAACCGCTCGATCAGCGCATGCATCTCGATACGGGTCAGCGCGTCGAGCGCGCCGAGCGGCTCATCGAGCAGCAGCAGCTGCGGCCGGTGCACGAGCGCACGCGCGAGCGCGACGCGCTGCCGCTGGCCGCCCGACAGCTGCGCGGGCCAGTCGTTGGCACGCTCGAGCAGCCCGACTTCGTCGAGGACCGCCCGCGCCTGATCGCGTGCCCCGCGACCCAGGCCCAGCATCACGTTCTGCAGCACCGTCTTCCACGGCAGCAATCGGGCATCCTGGTACATGATCCGCGTGTCGAGCGTGCCGCCACGCTCGCCGCGCGTCACGAGCGCCCCGCTGCTCGGCGCTTCGAGTCCCGCGACCAGACGCAGCAGCGTGGATTTCCCGCAGCCGCTGCGGCCGACGATCGCGACGAAGCTGCCGCGCGCGATGCCGAGCTCGACGTTGTCGAGCACGGTGCGCGTGCCGAAGCGCTTGCTGACGCCCGACAGCGTCACCGCGTCGTCCTGTGCCGGGCTGCCCGTGCGCCGCCGTGCAAGCGGAACGACGGATGCACCGCCGTCCCGATCGACGATCGCCGCATCCCGTGCGTCGTCGTCCGTCACGCGCGCGTGCGCCAGTTCGGCCTCGAGGTCTGCGCCGGCGAGCGGGCCGTAGGCGGCCGCCGAAGTCGTCGCATTCATGCCTTTGCTCCTGATTGATAAGCGGGGTGCCAGCGCAGCGTCACGCGCTCGATCCATTTCGCCAGCACGTCGGCCAGCTTGCCGAGCACCGCATACAGCAGGATGCCGACCACCACCACATCGGTTTGCAGGAATTCGCGCGCGTTCATCGTCATGTAGCCGATGCCCGACTGCGCGGAAATCGTTTCCGCGACGATCAGCATCACCCACATCAGCCCGAGCGCGAAGCGCACGCCGACGAGGATCGACGGCAATGCGCCGGGCAGGATCACGTCGCGATACAGCGCGAAGCCGCGCACGCCGTAGCTCTTCGCCATCTCGATCAGGTTCGCGTCGACCGAGCGGATCCCGTGATACGTGTTGATGTAGACCGGAAAGAACACGCCCAGCGCGACGAGGAACAGCTTCGCCTTCTCGTCGATGCCGAACCACAGGATCACGAGCGGAATCATCGCGAGCGCGGGGATGTTGCGGATCATCTGGATCGTTGAATCGAGCGCGACCTCCGCCGCTTTCGACAGGCCGGTCGCGAGCCCGAGCGCCAGGCCGACGCCACCGCCGATCGCGAAGCCGAACAGCGCGCGCCAGGTACTGACCTTCACGTTCGCCCACATCTCGCCCGACGTCACGAGCGACCACGCGGCACGCACGACCGCCACCGGCTCGGGCAGCACGCGGGTCGACAGCCAGCCGACGCGCGCGCCGGCCTCCCATGCGGCCAGCAGCGCGAGCGGCACGAGCCACGGCGCGATGCCGCGCCAGGCGCGGGCGGCCACGGCGGCGCCCGTCGTCGACGTTTTCGTTGTCATCGCAGGCCTCCTTCGTTCAGCTCTGGCTTGCCTTCGGCAAGTAGTTGTTGCCGACGATCTCGCCGAACGGCCCCGACAGCGGGCCGGACGGCCGCGCCGCACCGTTGCCCTTGATCAGCGGGAACACGAGTTCGGCGAAACGGTACGACTCCTCGAGGTGCGGATAGCCGGACAGGATGAACGTCTCGATGCCGAGATCCGCGTATTCGCGCATGCGTTCCGCGACCTGCTCGGGGTTGCCGACGAGTGCGGTGCCCGCGCCACCGCGCACGAGGCCGACACCGGCCCACAGATTCGGATACACCTCGAGGGCCTCGCGGCCACCGCGCTTGCCGCCGTGCAGCGCGGCCATCCGGCGCTGGCCTTCCGAATCCATGTTCGCGAATGCCTTCTGCGCGCGGGCGATCGTCTCGTCGTCGAGACGGCTGATCAGGCGCTCTGCATCGCGCCACGCTTCGTCCTCGGTCTCGCGCACGATCACGTGCAGGCGGATGCCGAACCTGATCTTGCGGCCGCGCGCCTCGGCGCGGGCTCGGATGTCGGCGATCTTCTTCGCGACGGCCTCGGGCGGCTCGCCCCAGGTCAGATAGGTGTCGATGTGATCCGCGGCGATCGCGTGCGCGGCCGGCGACGATCCGCCGAACCACAACGGCGGATGCGGGTGCTGCACGGGTGGATACAGCGCCTTGCCGCCCTTCGACTGAAGGTGCTTGCCGATGTAGTCGAACCCGCCGTTGTCGTGCGATGCGGACAGCAGCCCGCGCCAGATGTTCAGGAAGTCGTCGGTGATTTCATAGCGCGTATCGTGATCGGCGAACAGTCCGTCGCCTTCGAGCTCGGCGGCATCGCCGCCCGTCACGACGTTGATCAGCAGGCGGCCGCCCGACAGACGGTCGAACGTCGCGGCCATCCGCGCCGCAAGGCCGGGCGATGCGATGCCGGGACGCACGGCGACCAGGAATTTCAGACGCTGCGTCGCCGGAATCAGGCTCGACGCGACGACCCACGCATCCTCGCAGGAACGGCCGGTCGGCAGCAGCACGCCTTCATAGCCGAGCGTGTCGGCCGCGACGGCGATCTGCTTGAAATAATCGTAATCCGCGGCGCGCGCGCCTTCGGCGGTGCCGAGGTAACGGCTGTCGCCGTGCGTGGGAATAAACCAGAAAACGTTCATCTGCTGCTCCTGCTTGACTGTCCTTGCCGGAATCTGGATAAAACGAGGCCCTGCTCGCGTCGCGAATGAGCGACGCATGCATGGTGAGCGTTCGAATCGGGATGGCTCGCCGGTCAGGCCGTGCCGCGGGCGAGTACGCGATTGCACGGCTGTTTCTGGGAAATCAGTCTAGGGATCGGTGCAGGGCTTTGGAACGATTTTTTTGAGCTTAGGTTTTCCGCTTTCGTGATTAGCACGACGCTCCAGCGAATATCGCGTCGGCCGGGCCCTATAATGACGCACCTATCCGAATAACATCGCGCGGACAGCCCCGGCCGGCCGCGCCCGCAATGCACTCATCGATGCAGAAAGTCATCCTGCCGTTCCTGTCCGGCTTCCTGGCCGCCCTCTTCTTTCGCGAAGCGACGCTCGCGCTCCTGCACACGGCCGACCTGATCGCCGCCGCCGGGTTCTCCACGCAACCGTTCGCGCCGCTCGGCATTCCTGAATTTGTCGCGAACGCGCTGATCAGTGCGTGCTGCGCGATCCCGATGGCGTGGCTGCTGCGCGTGTCGCCCGACCGCGAAGCGCCGTGGATCGGCGCGCTGGTGTTCGGCGGCATCGTGCTGACGGCCGCCCGCGTGTTCGCGATCGATCCGCTGCGCGGGATCTGGCCGTCGGGCAACATGATGCCGGTGCTCGCGGCCGGTTTCGCGGCGAACGCTGTATGGGGCTTCGGCGCGCTCGTGTTCATGCGCGCGTTCATGTCGGATGACGCCGGCGACGAATAATGCGCGACTTGCGGCGAGGCCCCGGCCCGCCGTCGCCGAGCCGGATCGGCATCCGCAAATGAGAAGGCCGCCTGCACATGCAGGCGGCCTTCATGCTTTTCGCTTCGATACCGCGGCCCGTCAGTCCTTCAGGTCGCGCAGCGGATGTGTGTCGGGCGTCCACGGGCTGTCGAACATCGCGAGCACGTCGGCCCGGTCGATATCGGCAGTCGACTTGAAGCGCCAGACCGGCTGGTTGTCCTTGTCGACGATCAGCGCGCGCACGCCTTCGATCACGTCGCCGTGCGCGAACGTCGAACGCGTGAGGTCGAGATCGCGCCGCAGGCAATCGGCCATCGTCGCACCGCGCGCCCGTTCGACGACTTCGAGCGACACGGCCATCGACAGCGGCGACAGCTGGCTGCGCATCGCGTGCGTCGCCTTCTCGACCCATCCGTCGACTGCGGCGCAATCCTGCTCGGCGTCGAGCGACGTAAGGATCGCACCGATATCGGCTTGCGCGAAATGCCGGTCGATCCCGGCACGCGCGTCGGCCAGCGCCGACGTGTCGGGCGTCGGCACGACCTTGTGCGCGGCAGCCGCGTCGGCCACGCATGCGACGGCCTGCGCACCGTTGTCGATGCGCGCGCCGCGCAGCGTATCGAGCAGTGCCGGCAGCGCGGCATCGGGCAGGTACACGTCGGCGAGCTGCGCATACAGCGCGCCGGCCGCGTCCAGCGTCGCGCCGGTCACCGCGAGATAGCGGCCGATCGCGCCCGGCGTGCGCGCGAGGAACCAGCTCATCCCGACGTCCGGGAACAGGCCGATGCGCGTTTCGGGCATCGCCATCTTCGTCGAATCGGTGACCACACGCAGGCCGCCCGTATGCCGCGCCGCCTGCGAAATGCCCATGCCGCCCCCCATCACGACGCCGTGCATCAACGCGATGTACGGTTTCGGAAAGGTGAAGATCGTATGGTTGAGCGTGTATTCCTCGATGAAGAACGTGTCGACCGCATCGCGGTCGCCGCGCTGCCACGCTTCGTGGAAGAAGCGCACGTCGCCGCCCGCGCAGAACGCGCGCGGATGCGGGCTGTGCACGACGACGGCGACTACCTCCGTGTCGTCGCGCCACGCATCGAGCGCCTGCTGCATCAGGCGGATCATCCCGACCGACAGCGCGTTCAGCGCCTTCGGCCGGTTTAGTTCGAGATAGCCGATACGGTTCGCGACATGCGCGCGCACGTCGGGCTGGGCGGCTTCGGCGGAAGCGGCAGTGGAATCGGTCATGTGAGCCATCCGGCGTATCGCGGGCGCACGCTCAGTGCGCCTGCATCTTCGAGAACAGGTTCAGCACCACGACGCCCGAGATGATCAGCCCAAGGCCGATCACGGCCGGCAGGTCCGGCACCTGGCGATAGAGCAGCATCGCGACGAGCGTGATCAGCACGATGCCGGCACCCGACCACACCGCATAGATGATGCCGACGGGCATCGTGCGCAGCGTGAGCGACAGACAGTAGAACGCGATGCCGTAACCGGCCACGACGAGCGCAGACGGCCAGAAGCGCGTGAAGCCGTCCGCCGCACGCAGCGCGGACGTGCCGACCACTTCCGCGACGATCGCGATCGCGAGCCATGCGTAACCCGGAAGCTGCATCGCTCAGCTCCTTGCAAGTGCCAGCACGGCATAGTCCTGCCCGAGCTCGGCGCACAGCGCTTCGACGACGAACTCGTGATCCGCGCGCTGCGGCAGCCCCGATGCGGTGATCGAGCCGATCACGCCGGCCCCCGCGACGGTCAGCGGAAACGCGCCGCCGTGCGGCGAATATTCGGAGATCGGCAGCCCGTGCTTGTCCGCGAGCGTCGCGCCGGCCTGCTGCATGCGCAGGCCGATCGCATACGAGCTGCGGCGAAAATGCGCGACGACGTTGCGCTTGCGCCGCACCCAGTCGGCGTTGTCGGGCGTCGCGCCGGCGAGCGCCGCGTAGAACATCGGCTGGCCGAACGTGACGATGTCGATCGCGATCGCATGGCCGCGCGACGTCGCGAGTGCATGCATCCGGTTGCCGAGCGCCCAGGCACGAGCCGGGTCGAAATAGGGAAACACGAGCGCCTGTTCCTGCGCGCCGATCGATTGCAGATCGTGAGCGATGTCCATGAATCCGTCGATGCAGTAGTGAGTGTTGCAACGGCACCGACGCGCTTCGCGCACGACTCCGCTGCGGGAATGAACGACACAAGCAAACCGCACGATTCTAGCGCACGCGCCTGCCGTACCGGCCCTGCAAGCGTCCCGTCCGCGATTGCAGCGCGATTGTCAGAAAGTGCTTGCAAGCATTCGGGTTAGTCCATATAATTCAATTCTTCGACGGACGCGGGGTGGAGCAGTCTGGCAGCTCGTCGGGCTCATAACCCGAAGGTCGTAGGTTCAAATCCTACCCCCGCAACCAACGTCCCGATTCATGCAAAAAGCCCGGCTCCATGCCGGGCTTTTTGTTTTTCGGCGCGCGATTGCGCGCATCGCACGTTGCGCTTCGCGGCGCACGCCGCGCACATGCGCTCGCGTTCGAGAATGCCCCGCCCCGGTGATACACTCGCATCACCTCGTCCCTTCCACTCGTCATGAAATTCTGCTCCGTCTGCGGTCACGAAGTCATCGCGCGCATTCCTCCGGGCGACAACCGCGAGCGCTTCATCTGCGATCACTGCGGCACGATCCACTACCAGAATCCGCGCAACGTGGTCGGCACGGTGCCGGTCTGGGGCGATCAGGTCCTGCTGTGCCGTCGCGCGATCGAACCACGCTACGGTTTCTGGACGCTGCCGGCAGGCTTCATGGAAATGGGTGAGACAACGGCCGAGGCCGCCGCGCGCGAAACGCTCGAGGAAGCCGGCGCGCGCGTCGAGGTGCAGAACCTGTTCACGCTGCTCAACGTGCCGCACGTGCATCAGGTCCACCTGTTCTATCTGGCGCGGCTCACCGATCCGGCTTACGAGGCCGGCGAGGAAAGCCTCGAAGTCAAGCTGTTCGACGAAGCCGACATTCCGTGGGACGAAATTGCGTTCCCGACCGTCAGCCAGACGCTGCGCTTCTTCTTCGCCGATCGCGCCGCCGGCGGCTACGGCGTCCACACCGGCGATATCTTCCGCTCGCTGCGCAACGGCTGAGTCCGCGCCCCATGGTCCCCTGGCTCGGCCCGGACGATCCGTTTCCGCCTGTCGAACGCGCGCTCGGCCCCGCGACCGGCGCACCGGGGCTGCTCGCCGCGAGCGCCGACCTGCTGCCGTCCCGCCTGATCGACGCCTACCTGCGCGGCATCTTCCCGTGGTATTCGGACGGCCAGCCCGTGCTGTGGTGGAGCCCCGACCCGCGGATGATCCTCGCGCCGGCCGAATTCAAGGTGTCCCCGTCGCTGCGCAAGACGCTCAAACGCGTGCTGCGCGACCCCGCGTGGGAAGTACGCGTCGACCATGACTTTCCGGGCGTGATGCGCGCGTGCGCGCAGGCGCCGCGCCGCGGGCAGCGCGGCACCTGGATCACGGCCGAGATCATCGACGCGTATACGTCGCTCTACCGCTCCGGCAATGCGCACAGCATCGAGACGTGGCACGACGGACGCCGCGTGGGCGGCCTCTACGGCGTCGCGTTCGGGCGCATGTTTTTCGGCGAGTCGATGTACGCCGATGCCACCGATGCGTCGAAGATCGCGCTGGCAACGCTCGTCGCCCACCTTCGCGAGCAGGGGCTGGAGATGATAGACTGCCAGCAGAATACGTCGCATCTAGCGTCGCTCGGCGGCCGCGAGATCGCACGCAAGGCCTTTGTTGCTCACGTGCGCCGCGCGGTAGCCGAACCGCCGATTCCGTGGCAGTTCGACAAGCGCGTGCTCGCTGCGCTGACGGGCCCCGCCGAACCGGCGGCCCCCTCCGGAATCGAGCGCTAGCGCGGCACTCCCTCCCTGCATCGAGAGCTGCCCATGACTCACCCGACTGAGCTGCCGCTTTCACCGCTTTCGGCGCTGCAATTCTATGCAACGGCGCCCTATCCGTGCAGCTATCTGGACGGCCGCGTCGCGCGCTCGCAAGTCGCGACGCCGAGCCACCTGATCAACTCCGACATCTATACCGAGCTCGTGAAGGCCGGCTTCCGGCGCTCGGGCGTGTTCACCTATCGCCCGTACTGCGACGGCTGCCGTGCCTGCGTGCCGGTGCGCGTGCCGGTCGGCGCGTTCACGCCGTCGCGCACGCAACGCCGGATGTGGAAGCGGCACCGCACGCTCGTCGCGACGGTCTCGCCGCTGCACTACGACGAGGAGCACTACGCGCTCTACATGCGCTACCAGTCGGCGCGCCACGCAGGCGGCGGCATGGATCGCGACAGCCGCGACCAGTACGAACAGTTCCTGCTGCAGAGCCGGATCAATTCGCGCCTCGTCGAATTCCGCGACCTCGATGCACCGGGCGGCGAGCCCGGCAAGCTGCGCATGGTCAGCATGATCGACATCCTCGGCGACGGACTGTCGTCGGTCTACACGTTCTTCGAACCCGACGACCAGCACACGAGCTACGGCACCTACAACATCCTGTGGCAGATCGAGCAGGCGAAGAGCCTCGGCCTGCCGTACGTGTATCTCGGCTACTGGATTCGCGAGAGCCCGAAGATGGCCTACAAGGCGAACTTCCATCCGCTCGAAGGGCTGCTCGACGGCCGCTGGAAAGTGCTCGATCCCGATCGGGTCGACCTGCCGCCGGTCGACGCTGCACTGGCTCGCGCGCCGTTGCCGGGCGGACATTCCGGGTCGGGTTGACGGGCCGCCCCGCGGCGCGGCTTCGCGGCTTGCAACGGGCACTGTTTCTGCCCATGCACGGGCCACCGCACCACCACACGAGAACTGCCACCGCCGGCACGTGCGAAGCGAAGCCCGCCCTTGCCGCGCAACTCCCGGTAAAATAGCGGGTTGTCATTCATTCCGGCCGTCCGCCCAATTCCCGTGTTCAGTTCCCTCTACCCGCTGGCCCGCGCATCCCTGTTCAAGATGGATGCGGAAGACGCCCACCACCTCACGCTGCGCGCGCTCGGCGCGGCCGGCCGCACCGGCCTCGCCTGTGCGCTGTCGGCTCGCGTGCCTGATGCGCCGCGCACCGTGATGGGGCTCACGTTCCGCAACCCGGTCGGTCTCGCCGCCGGCCTCGACAAGGACGGCGCGGCCATCGACGGCCTCGCGTCGCTCGGCTTCGGTTTCATCGAGGTCGGCACGGTCACGCCGCGCCCGCAGCCGGGCAACCCGCGCCCGCGGATGTTCCGCCTGCCGCAGGCCGACGCGCTGATCAACCGGATGGGCTTCAACAACCACGGCGTCGACCAGTTCGTGAAGAACGTCCAGGCGGCCCGCTATCGCGGCATTCTCGGCCTGAACATCGGCAAGAATGCCGACACGCCGATCGAACGCGCCGCGGAAGACTATCTCTACTGCCTCGAGCGCGTGTATCCGTTCGCGAGCTACGTGACGATCAACATTTCGTCGCCGAACACGAAGAACCTGCGCCAGCTGCAGGGCGCGGGCGAACTCGATGCGCTGCTCGCCGCATTGAAGGACAAGCAGCAGCGTCTCGCCGACCTGCACGGCAAGCTCGTGCCGCTCGCGCTGAAGATCGCGCCCGATCTCGACGACGAACAGGTCAAGGAAATCGGCGACACGCTGCTGCGCCACAAGATCGAAGCGGTCATCGCCACCAACACGACGCTGTCGCGCGCGGCCGTGCAGGGCCTACCGCACGCGGACGAAGCCGGCGGCCTGTCGGGCCGCCCGGTGTTCGACGCGTCGAACGAAGTAATCCGCAAGCTGCATGCCGAAGTCGGCAGCGCGGTGCCGATCATCGGCGTCGGCGGCATCTTCTCGGGCGAGGACGCGCGCACGAAGCTCGCGGCCGGCGCGTCGCTCGTCCAGCTGTACACAGGCTTCATCTATCGCGGCCCCGCGCTCGTGGCCGAATGCGTGAAGGCCATCGCGCGCGATGGCACCGCGTAATATAGCCATAAACAAACGATATTTAGTGGCCGATTGCTTTTTTGCTATGATCGACCCCACTGTCAGAATCAAGCGCCCCGCTGGGGGCAAGGAAACTCACACGATGAAAATTTCGCTGCTGAAGAAGCTGCTGGTCGCCGGCCTGATCGGCACGTCGTTCGCCGCCGCCACCGCGCATGCGGCCGACCTCCTCGACCAGGTGAAGCAACGCGGCACGCTGCGCGTCGGCCTCGAAGGCACGTTCCCGCCGTTCAACTCGAAGAACCCGCAAGGCGAACTCGTCGGCTTCGACGTCGACATCGCGAAGGCTATCGCCGCGAAGCTCGGCGTGAAGGTCGAGTTCGTCACGACCGAATGGAGCGGCATCATCGCGGGCCTGCAGGCCGGCAAGTTCGACGTGATCGCCAACCAGGTCGGCATCACCGACAAGCGCAAGGAAACGCTGGACTTCTCGCCCGCGTACACGTACTCATCCGCGCAGCTGATCCAGCGCAAGGACGACACGCGCCAGTTCAAGTCGCTCGAGGACCTGAAGGGCAAGAAGCTCGGCGTCGCGCTCGGCACGAACTACATGGACATGGCGAAGTCGGTTCCCGGCATCGACGTGAAGACGTACCCGGGCGCGCCCGAGTACCTGCGCGACCTCGCGGCCGGCCGTCTCGACGCGGCGCTGAACGACCGCCTGATGCTCGCGTACCTGACGAAGAACTCGCAGCTGCCGCTGCGCCCGGGCTCGAACGTCGGCTCCGCGAATCCGTCGGGCATCCCGTTCAAGAAAGGCAACCCGAAGTTCCAGAAGGCGATCGACGACGCGATGGCGCAACTCGAAGCCGACGGCACGTTCACGAAGATCTCGGACACGTGGTTCGGCATCGACGTGACGAAGCCGGTCAAGTAAGCACGCCTCTGCTTCCCGCCTGACGGCGGGCCGGAAAGGGCGGCATCCGAAACGATGCCGCCCTTTGTTTTATTAGTCCGGTTTATGATTGCGCTTTCGCGCACGCATTCGATTCGTATTCCATGTCGACAACGTCCCTGCTCGTCCAATCGCTGCCGGTACTCGCCCAGGGTGCCGTACTGACCGTCAAGTTCGCCGTGCTGTCGATGGTGTTCGGCCTGCTCGGCGCCGTCGTGCTCGCGATGATGGGCATCCGGCAAAGCGAGCCGCTCGAAGGCTTCGAGCGCATCTGGGTCAACGCGCTCGCGGGGCTCGCGCGCGCGTATGTGAGCCTGATGCGCGGCACGCCGCTGCTCGTGCAGATCTTCGTCATCTATTACGGGCTGCCGAGCCTCGGTATCTCGCTCGATCCGACGCCGGCCGGCGTGATCGCGCTGTCCGCGAACGTCGCCGCCTACATGTCGGAAAGCATGCGCGGTGCAATCAACGGCATCGCGCGCGGCCAATGGCTGGCCGCATACAGCCTCGGGCTGTCGTGGGGGCAGACGCTGCGCTACGTGATCGGCCCGCAGGCGCTGCGCATCGCGGTGCCGAGCCTGTCGAACAGCCTGATCAGCCTGATCAAGGACACGTCGCTCGTGTCGGTCATCACCGTGACCGAGCTGCTGCGCAGCGCCCAGGAAGTGATCGCGGCGACCTACCAGCCGTTGCCGCTGTACCTGGCCGCCGCCGCTGTCTACTGGGTGCTGTGCCAGATCCTCGAATGGGTCCAGCGCTGGTACGAAAAGCGCCTGTCGCTGCCCGCGCGGCACTGAGCATGTTGCACCGCCCGCCGGGGCGCGGATGCGCGCCCGGCCCCGTCTTTCCCGCCTACTCGCCCGAATAGCGCACGCCGAGCGCCGCGCGTGCCGCGTCGGTCATCGCGATCATCCGTCGCGAATGGTCGTGGGTCATGATCGGGCTCTCGAGTTCGCCCGCGCGCAGCAGATCGCAGAAATGCGCGGTCTCGTAGTTCAGACCGCCGCCGTCGACCGGTGCATCGAGTTCGACGATACGCCCGTCGGCATAGCGAATCGTCGCCCGTGCGGGGTTCCACCACTTCTCGTGAATGGTCACGTGCCCGCCCGCCGCCGCGATCAGCGCATCGCCGCGGCCCATCACGTCCAGCCCGCAAAAGAGCTGCGCAATGCCGCCGTTCGCGTGACGGGTGTTCACGCTCGCGAACACGTCGACGCCCGTCGTGCCGATGCGGCCGAGCGTCTGCACGTCGAGTGCGGCGCCGAGCCAGTCGACCGCGAGAAACGCTTCGTAGATCCCGATGTCGAGCAGCGCGCCGCCGGCGCGATCGAGACGATAGACGGAATGATCGTCCGGCACCGACGACGATGCGCAGCCCGCGCGCACGAGTCTGATCTCGCCGATCGGATCGTCATGCAGGTGCGCGCGCAACTGACGGTACAGCGGAAAGAATGGCGGCTTCATTGCTTCCATGAAGAGCCGTCCGGCAGCGCGTGCCGTCTCGAGCACGGCGTCGAGTTGCGTCGCGTTCAGCGTCGCGGGTTTTTCGCACAGCACGGCCTTGCCGGCGGCGAGCGCCGCTTGCGCGTAGTGCGCGTGACTGTCATGGAGGGTCGCGATATAGATCGCGTCGATGTCGCTCGCGAGAAGCACGTCGAGGCTGGCGGCGGGCGTACCGCCGCAGTTGTCGCAGAAGGCGGTTGCCGCGTCGGCGCGGCGTGCCCACACACCGGCGAGCGTGGCACCCGGCACGTGAGCGAGGCTTTGCGCGAAACGTCGTGCGATGCTGCCTGCGCCGACGATGCCGAAGCGCACCGGGCGGTTGTCGAGGTCGTTCATCCGGATCTTCCGTGTCGGTCGTATGACGGTGGCCGGCACGCTGCCGGCCGACCGTCATGATAAACGGCTCGCCGGCTCAGGGATAAACGACGCGTGCCGATTCAGGCACGCACGGGCACGTCAACGGAAAAATCGCGCGAGATCTCGTCGGCGCTGAAATCGATCAGGGCGAGCGACGCCGCTTCGGCTTCGCGCGGATCGCGCCGTTCGATCGCATCGACGACGCGCGCGTGCGCCTTCATCGCGATGTCGTGCGCACCATCCTTCTGCACGACGCGCGGATTCACGAGACGCACCGCGCCGCGCACGATCGCCGCCATCTGCTGGAAGAACTGATTGCCGCTCGCCTGGACGATCCGCGTGTGCAGCAGCTCGTCCGCCGTGTCGTAACCGGGGTCGCCCGGCTGCAACACCTTGAACGCCTCGAACGCCTCGCGGATGCCCGCGATGTCGACCGCCGTCGCACGGACGGCCGCCTGCGCGGTCGCGCGCGGTTCGATCAGCATCCGGAATTCGATGACGTCGCGCATGAACTGCGGATCCGGCTTCGCACGAAACCGCCAGCTCACCACGTCTTCATCGATCATGCGCCAGTCGCGCATCGGTCGAACGCGCGTACCGACTTTCGGACGCACGTCGAGCATGTCGCGCGCAAGCAACATCGACAATGCTTCGCGCATCACCGTACGGCTCACGTCGAACTCTTTCGACAGCACGTCCTGCGGCGGCAGAATGCCGCCGTACTTGTCCTCGACGATACCCGCGACAAGCCCATCCATCACTTTGGCGACCAGTGACCGGTCTTTGCCCTGCTCCATGACACCTCCCCGTGCGTCGATTTGCGAACACCTGCTCCGCAGTTCCGCCGGCCCTGGTTACGACTGTTCTTATGATCTATAAGTTGATGAGTTCGGGGATATTTCGCTATCTGGTAAACACCTGACAGGGTTATCCCTCTTTTTGACGGGGTGATTTATAAGACTTCAAAAAAGGCCCGGAAAGCGCTCTGCGCTTGCCGGGCCGCGGTTTTTGCCAAATTTAAACATGCAATCCGTTACGGCATCCTGACGCCATTACGGACTGCTTCTCATTCAGTTTCAATTAACCGGGATAAACAATCGTTTCAACGCCGTTTGCCGTGCCGAGCAGACACAGATTCGCGCCGCGCTCGGCGAACAGGCCGACCGTCACGACGCCCGGCCATGCGTTGACCTGCGCTTCGAAACCGCGCGGATCGGCGATCTGCAGCCCCTTCACGTCGATGATTTCGTTGCCGTTGTCGGTGATGTAGGGCGCGCCGTCCTTCGTCACGCGCAGCACCGGCACGCCGCCGAGTGCGGTCACGCGGCGGCCGATCGCCGTGCGTGCCATCGGCACGACCTCGATCGGCAGCGGGAAGGCGCCGAGCACCGGCACGCGCTTGCTGCCGTCCGCGATGCAGACGAACGTATCGGCCACCGACGCGACGATCTTCTCGCGCGTCAGCGCACCGCCGCCGCCCTTGATCATTGCACCGCTTGCGTCGATTTCGTCGGCACCGTCGACGTACACCTGCAGCGATTCGACCTCGTTCAGGTCGAACACCTTGATGCCGTGCGATTTCAGGCGCTCGGTCGTCGCGATCGAGCTCGACACGGCGCCGCGATAGCGCGATTTGACGGCCGCGAGCGCGTCGATGAAGCAGTTGGCGGTCGAGCCGGTGCCGACGCCGATCACGGCGCCTTCCGGCACGTTCTGGATCACATAATCGGCGGCCGCCTGGCCGACCAGGCGTTTGAGTTCGTCTTGAGTCATGGGGTGGGAATACAGCGGGATTGCGGAAAACCGCCAGTTTACCGGACTCGGAAGACGGCCCGGGCTTTTTCGGTGCGGGTGCCGGCGGTGCGATCGGCGCCGGGCACGCCGGCGATCATGGCGCGCCGGTGGCGGACGCGTCGCCCGCCGGCGGCGTGGCGGCGAAATACTTGTCGAGCAACGCCTGCGCGATCGCATCGGTCCCGGCGTCCGGATTACCCGCATAGTCGGCCGGCCGGAAATGCATCTGGAACGCCGCGAACACGCGTCGCGTGCGTGCGTCGAGCACGCCGTCGGTCGGCACGTCGTAGCCGTAGCGCGCGAGCTTGAGCTGCAGTTCGCGCACATCGACGAGCGCGTGCGGATCGCGGCCGCCGAGCCGCGCGGCAACGGCCGCATCGTCCGGCCACGCGCCGACGCCAGCTTGCGCGAGCGCATGCCACGGGAACAGCGGCCCCGGATCGATCTTGCGCTGGGGCGCGATGTCGCTGTGTCCGACCACGCGTGTCGGCGGAATCCGGTAGCGCGCGACGATATCTTTCGACAGACGGATCAGCGCATCGACCTGTTCGGGCGGATACGGCTGCCACGTGCGATTTTGCGGATCGAGCGGGCCGCGGTTCACGTTCTCGATGCCGATCGACGCCGCGTTGAGTTCGGTCGTGCCCTGCCATTCGCTGATGCCCGCGTGCCATGCGCGTTTCGATTCGGAAACGAGCTGGTAGACGACCGGCATCCCGTGTTCGATGCGCGGTTGCGGCGGCACGACGTAGTGCGCGCTGACCGAATCGCCCGTCAGCGTGTGCAGCGAATTCGCTTCGTCGCTTTCGGTGTAATGCATCACGAGAAAGCGGATCCGCGAATCGGCGCCGCGCGCATGCGGGCTCGTATCGGCGTAATAGGTGCCGCGCTCGACCAGCGACGGCGACGTGCAGGCGGCCAGCAGGCCAAGGATGACGCACGAGGCGCCGAGGCGAAACAGGGTCATGGTCCGCGAGTTCCGGGAGGCGCGTGCCGCGCGTAGTCGCGGCACGCGTCGTTCGGGTCGTGGCGGCCCGCGCATCGCGCGGGACCGCGTGCGTCAGCCCTTCACGCGCCGTTGCCGCACCGCTTCGTACAGGCAGACGCCGCTCGCGACCGACACGTTCAGGCTTTCCACGCTGCCGGCCATCGGGATGCTCATCACTTCGTCGCAGGTGTCGCGCGTGAGCCGGCGCATGCCTTCGCCTTCCGCACCCATCACGATGGCGACGGGGCCGTCGAGCTTCGTGTCGTACAGCGTCCCCGACGCCTCGTCCGACGTGCCGATGATCCACACGCCCGCTTCCTTCAGCTCGCGCAACGCGCGAGCGAGGTTCGTGACCGTGATGTACGGCACCGTGTCGGCCGCGCCGCTCGCGACCTTCGCCGCGGTCGCGTTCAGGCCGACCGCGCGGTCACGCGGCGCGATCACCGCATGCGCGCCGGCCGAATCGGCGACGCGCAGGCATGCGCCGAGGTTGTGCGGATCGGTGACACCGTCGAGCACCAGCAGCAGCGCCGGGCCCTGGATGCCGTCAAGCAGCTCGGACAGGTTCTGTGCGAGCGGGACATCCTCGACGCGCGCGACGACACCCTGGTGGCGCTCGGTATGCGCGAGGCCCCACAGGCGGGTTTCGTCGGCCGCAATCAGCCGCACGCCCGCTTCCTTCGCGGCGTGCAGGAAGTCCTGCATGCGGCGATCGCGGCGCGTCTGGTCGTACAGCACCTCCGCAACCGTCGACGCATCGTGCCGCAAACGTGCGGTCACCGCATGAAAACCGTAAAGAACCTTCAGACGTGACATGACTGGAACAACCTTCGATCAAACGTGCGGCCGCATGATGGGTGCAGCCGCGATCCATGGAAAAGGAAAGCGCCGCGTTGCCGGCCGGTGACCGGCAGAACGCGGCGTCTCTCGATACTGCAAGGGCGTGCGCGTGCGCCGCCCCGAACGCTCAATACTTCTTGCGGGCGTGCACCTTCTTCGCGGGCGTCTTCGCCACCGCGCCGCCCTTCTTCTTCGCGGCGCGCGCGGCACGTGCTTCCTTCACCGCGGCGGTCGGTGCGCCGGGCGCCTTCTTGCGGCGCGGCGCGGCGTCCTCCACCGGCGGCAACGAGCGCACGCGCGGGCCGCCGCGATCGTTACCGTTGACGGCGACAGCCGGCACCGGTGCCGGACGCGGCGCCTTCACCGGCGTGTCGCGCACGAGGCGGAAATCGATCTTGCGCGCGTCGAGATCGACGCGGCTCACCTGCACGCGCACGCGATCCGACAGGCGATAACGGATGCCCGTGCGCTCGCCGCGCAACTCGTTCTTGATCTCGTCGTACTGGAAGTAGTCCGAGCCGAGTTCCGTGACGTGCACGAGCCCTTCGATGAACAGCGTATCGAGCTGCACGAAGATGCCGAACGACGTGACGCCGTTCACCATCCCGCCGTACTCCTCGCCGAGCTTGTCGCGCATGAAATAGCACTTGAGCCAGGCTTCGACGTCGCGCGACGCTTCGTCGGCACGCCGCTCGTTCGCCGAGCAGTGCAGGCCGAGTTCTTCCCAGATCGCCGTGTTCGAGCGCGAACGACCGCGCGATTCGTCGTCGGCCTGCTGCATCGCACGGGCGCGCGGCGACAGCGCGGTGTTCAGCTCGAAGCCGTCCGGCGCCTTCGGCGCGTACTTCTTGCCGGACAGGATCGCGTAGATCGCGCGGTGCGTGAGCAGGTCGGGGTAGCGGCGGATCGGGCTCGTGAAGTGCGCATACGCCTCATAGGCGAGACCGAAGTGACCGATGTTGTCCGGGCTGTAGACGGCCTGCTGCATCGAGCGCAGCAGCATCGGCTGCAGCATCTGCGCGTCGGGTCGGTCGCGGATCTGCGCCATCAGCGCCGCGTAGTCGCTCGCATGCGGCTTGTCGCCGCCGCCGAGCGACAGGCCCATGCCGCGCAGGAACGCGCGCAGGTTCTCGAGCTTCTCCGGCGTCGGGCCCGCGTGCACGCGGTACAGGCCCGGGTGCTTGTTGCGCTTCAGGAAATCGGCCGCGCAGACGTTCGCGGCCAGCATGCATTCCTCGATCAGCTTGTGCGCGTCATTGCGCTGACGCGGCACGATCTGTTCGATCTTGCCCTGCGAGTTGCAGACGATGTACGTCTCGGTCGTGTCGAAGTCGATCGCGCCACGCTTCTGACGTGCGGCGAACAGCGCCTTGTAGACGCCGTACAGGTCCTGCAGGTGCGGCAGCAGGTCCGCGCGTCGCGCCGCCTCCGGCCCCTTCGTGTTCGACAGCACGGCCGCGACTTCGGTGTACGTCAGACGCGCGGCCGAATGGATCACGGCCGGATAGAACTGGTACGCCTTGATCTCGCCGCGCGCGGTAATCACCATGTCGCACGCGAGCACGCAGCGGTCGACCTGGGGATTCAGCGAACACAGCCCGTTCGACAGCTTCTCCGGCAGCATCGGGATCACGCGGCGCGGGAAATAGACCGACGTGCTGCGTTCGAGCGCGTCGGTATCGAGGCCGTTGCCCGGCTGCACGTAGTGCGACACGTCGGCGATCGCGACGATCAGGCGGAAGCCATCGCCGCGACCGACCTTGGTCGGCTCGCAGTAGACGGCATCGTCGAAGTCGCGGGCATCCTCGCCGTCGATCGTCACGAGCGGGACGTCGCGCAGATCGACACGGAAGCGCAGATCGGTTGGCCGCACCTTGTCCGGCAGCGCGGCGGCTTCGTCGAGCGCCGGCTGGCTGAATTCGTGCGGCACGCCGTACTTGCGCACGGCGATCTCGATTTCCATGCCCGGATCGTCGATGTCGCCGAGCACTTCGACCACGCGGCCGAGCGGTTGGGAATGGCGGCTCGGGAAGTCGGTCAGTTCAACGACCACGACCTGCCCGACCTTCGCCTTCTTCACGTTCTGCGTGATCAGGATGTCATGGCCGATGCGCTTGTCTTCGGGTGCGACGATCAGCGCGCCGTTCTCGTTGAGCAGACGGCCGATCACGCGCTTGTTCGCGCGCTCGGTGACTTCGACGACGTGCCCTTCCGGGCGGCCGCGGCGATCGTAGCCGACGATCCGCGCGAGCACGCGGTCGTTGTGCATGACCTTCTGCATTTCGCCGTTCGGCAAGAACAGGTCGTCCTGGCCGTCGTCACGGATCACGAACCCGTAGCCGTCGCGATGCCCCTGCACGCGACCGGCAACGAAGTTCGACGGATGGGTGAGCTGGTAGTGGCCGCGCTTGTCGAGGCGGATCTGGCCGTCGCGTTCCATCGCGGCGACACGCCGGAAGAACCCCTCGCGCTCCTGACGCTTGATCGACAGCGCTTCGGCGATGTCGTTGGCTGCCAGCGGCGCGTCGCTCGTACGCAGCACGCCGAGAATTTCTTCACGGCTCGGAATGGGGTACGGATATTTGCTCAAGGGTTTGTCGATGATTGTTCTCGTTGCGTTGACTGATGGTGCACGGCATCAACATAGAAGTGTCCGTCAGACAGTTCTATAGTGACGGCGGCGGACCATTCTATCACCCGCCTGTGTTGCCAAATGACGCGAATGCCGCGTGCACGCGCCGCGGCGGCCGGTTTACGATGCATCGCAAAAAAGTGTTGACACGATTAATTGGGGCGCTATAATTCCGCTTCTTTGCAGCAAGCAGCTACTGCAAAACGTGCCCAGGTGGCGGAATTGGTAGACGCACTAGGTTCAGGTCCTAGCGGTGGCAACATCGTGGAGGTTCGAGTCCTCTCCTGGGCACCATCTGTTTTTAAAAAGGTCGGCTTCTAGCCGGCCTTTTTTCATTTCCGGCCTCACATTGTGCGTACTGGTCGCGCCATATGCCCGCCGCTCCGATCAATAGCAGAATTAATCGGTTATCGATTGCCCTCCCCGTTGGTACGTTAGCCGCCTTGCTTTCAACGCAACCAACGAGGAGTTCGCCCCATGATGTCGATGAACCGCCGAGCGTTCACGCGCGCGATACTGGCCGCCGGCCTCGGCGTCGCCGGCATCCGCACGCACGCAGAGAGCACACCATCCACGCTGCGCATCGGATACCAGAAATCGTCGACGCTCATTGCGCTGCTCAAGACGCGCGGCGCGCTGGAGCAGTCGCTCGCGCCGCTTGGCCTGCGCGTGTCGTGGCATGAATTCGCGAGCGGCTTGCCGCTGACCGAAGCACTCAACGTCGGCGCGGTCGATTTCAGCGCCGACGTCGCCGACACGGTTCCTGTCTTCGCACAGGCCGCGCATGCGCGCTTCGTGTACGTCGCGCAGGAAGCGCCGTCACCGAAAGCGCAGGCCATCATCGTCAAGCGCGACAGCGCGCTGCGCACGCTCGCCGACCTCAGGGCCAAGCGCATCGCCGTCACGAAGGCTGCCGGCAGCCACTACCTGCTGCTTGCCGCACTCACGCGCGCCAGGCTCGCCCCTGCCGACACGGCGATCCACTACCTGACACCGGCGGACGGTCGCGCGGCGTTCGAGCGCGGCAGTGTCGACGCGTGGATCACGTGGGATCCGTATGTCGCGTCCGTCGATGCGAATCCCGACGTGCGGATTCTGGCCGACGGCAACGGGCTTGCTTCGTACCAGCGCTATTACCTCGCATCGAGCAGCTTTGCTGCCGCGCGTCCGGACGTCATCCAGATCGTCTTCGACCGCCTGTCGCAGGCTGGTACTTGGCTGCGCGAACACCAGCAAGAGGCTGCCGATACCCTCGCGCCGATCTGGGGGCTCGACGCGAAGACGATCGAGCGTGCGAACGCGCGACGCAGCTATCTCGTGCGCGACGTGGTCACGCAGAACTTCGGCGAGCAGCAGAAGATCGCCGATACGTTTTTCGCGGCCGGTCTGCTGCCCGCCCGCGTCGACGCGAGCGAAGCGCTGCGCTGGAATTTCACGGCAAAGCGCGCGGAACCGATCGGCGCCTGATGCCTCGAACAGGCAACGCGCGATATTTTTATCGCCATCGATCAAATTCTGTTGACAGCCTCTCCAGGCGCGCTATAATTTCACTTCTTTGCAGCAAGCAGCTACTGCAAAACGTGCCCAGGTGGCGGAATTGGTAGACGCACTAGGTTCAGGTCCTAGCGGTGGCAACATCGTGGAGGTTCGAGTCCTCTCCTGGGCACCATCTGTTTTTAAAAAGGTCGGCTTCTAGCCGGCCTTTTTTCATTTCCGGCGCCGAATCGCGACGCGCGCACTCACCAGCATTTGTCCGCACTCCGGACGCCACGATGCATGCGTTGTCGCATGCGCCCTCCTCCAGCACCGCAACCAAGCCATCCAATTATTTTCGTTCGCGACCTCAAATTCTGTTGACAGATCCATCAGACACGCTAGAATAGCGGTCTTCGCATCGCAGCAAGCGAAACGTGCCCAGGTGGCGGAATTGGTAGACGCACTAGGTTCAGGTCCTAGCGGTGGCAACATCGTGGAGGTTCGAGTCCTCTCCTGGGCACCATCTGTTTTTAAAAAGGTCGGCTTCTAGCCGGCCTTTTTCATTTCCGCTTCCGGAAAGCGCAATATCCACCTCACATCGCGACTCACACCGTCCCGGTAACGCGCACGGTGTGCCGAATCCCCTCCCGCGCCATCTTCGCGTAAGGACAAATCGCCTCGGTCTCCGCGACGAGATCACGGGCATCATCGGCGCCAACACCCGGCATGCCGACTTCGACATCGAGCACGATCGCGAACAAGCCATCCGCCGGGTCGCGCTGAAACGTTGCACTGGCCGAGATCACGAGATTGGCCGGCAGTCGAATCCGGCGTTTCGTCGCAACCAGCGTCAACGCGCCATGAAAACATGCCGCGAAGCCGGCCGCGAACAACTGCTCCGGATTCGTGCCGCCACCCGCGCCACCCAGTTCAACCGGCAGTCGCAACGACACATCGAGTTCGCCGGTGGCGGATCGTGCACGTCCGGACGACCGTCCGTGCGCCGATTCACCGCCGGTGACGGTCACCGTCGTCGCGTAAAGCGGCAGCGGTTCGCTGCCGGTGTAAGGTTCGAGTAGCGATATCGAAGGACGTGTCGCGCGATGCATGTGTTTTCTCCCGAATAAGGCAGACGCGGGACGGCTGCCGCCGCGCCGTGTCGGATGAACAAGCGACGCAGCCGGTGCCACACCGCCCGGCCCCGGCAGGCATCGCCGCGTTCGAGCCGTCGTGTCATACACAGCCCGACCGGTAATCGTGACGCGCGGCAAGCGACAAATCCATCAGACGAATTCGAAAATCTCCAGCCGCGCGCGCCGCCCACATCCAGTCAACCCGAGCCCCCGCCTTCATCCGGGAACGAAATCGGAATTTCCCTAGGCTGACATCCCATCACACGCGCGGTTAAACAAATCAACGTGCTTTATTTAATGTGCCGGCAACCGGCGCGACTGAAGGAGACGCCATGAGAAGCCCGCACATCGGCCAGGGAAGCAACCCGGCCAACGTGCGCCGTTACGACGAGCGCCTGCTGTTGAAGACGCTGCGCCGTGCGGGCAGCGCGTCGAAGGCCGACCTCGCCCGCCTCGCGAGTATGACGGGCACGGCGGTCGGCAGCATCATCGCGTCGCTCGCCGACGCGAAGCTGATCGAATTCGCCGGCCGCACCGAAGGCCAGCGCGGCCAGCGGGCATCGCTGATCCGTCTCGATCCGCGCGGCGCGTTCGGCATCGGCGTCCATCTCGACCGGATGCGCATCGAGACGGCGCTCGTCAATTTCGCGGGCGACGGGCTTGGCCGCCGCTCGCACGACATGCTGCTTCCCCCGCCCGCCGACGTGCTCGACATCGTGCGACGCGACATCGATGCGATGCAGAACCTGCTCCCCGCGCATGAGCGCGCGCGCCTGACGGGTCACGCACCACGCCTCCCACCATTGCCGCGCGCCTGCAGCAGTTGCAGGCTCTCGTCGACACTCAGTTCGGACATCGCATCGTCGCGCAGCGTATCGTCGGACGCACGGCGCAGCGCATGCAGCGCGTGCTCCTTGAGCCGCACGATCGCGAACTGCAGCCTGCGTGCCGCGCATTCGGCCGCGAACGTGCGCAACGACTCGATCGTCGTGCCGTCGACATCCGGCGTTTCCTCGAGACTCAGCATCACGACGTGAGTATCGGGCGCGGCCTTCATCAGCGCGCGCACGCGATTGAGCATCCGGTCGGCGTTCGCGAAGAACAGCTGCGCCTCGGGGCGCACGATCAGCACACCGGGCACCGGCTTGGCATCGGCGTGATTCGCGACGTCGACGAAGTCGTGCCCGTCGCGCAGCCGGCCGAGCACGCTGACGTTCGGCTCCGACAACTTGCGCAGCGTCAGCAGCAGGCTCACGCCGATGGCCGCGAGCAGCCCGTGCAGCACGCCGAGCACGAGCACCGCGAGCAGCGCAGCGATCACGACGAGCCGGTCGCGATGCCATACCCAGTACGGCCGGAACACCGACGGATGCAGCGAGTGGCTGACCGCGAAGATCACGATCGCCGCAAGCACGGGCTCCGGCGTGCGAGCAAGCTGCGGCAGCAGCAACCATACGATCAGCGCGACCACGCCGGCTGCCCACAGGCTCGAGAAGCGCGATTGCGCGCCGGCCGCCTCGTTCGCCGACGTCGCCGAATAGCCGGCCCCGACCGGCATCCCGTGCAGCAGCCCCGACACGAGATTCGCACAGCCGATCGCGACCAGATCGCGATTGGCCGACACGCTGTCGCCGTGCTTCAGCGCGAAGTTGCGGATCGATCCGTACGATTCCGCATACAGGATCAGCATCAGCGCGAAAGCGAGCTCGACCGTCTGCATCCATGCGTTGCGGTCGAGATGCGGCAGCCCGAACTCGAGGTGCTGGAAATCGATGTGTCCGACGATCGCGATCCCGTAGTGCTGCCAGTCGAGCACGTAGCCGGCCGCGATCGACAGCACGATCACGACGAGCGTGGCCGGCACGCGCTTGCTGCGCCCGAGCAGGAACAGCAGCGCGAGCGCGGTCGCGCCGAGCGCGACGCTCGCGAGGTTCGCATGCGGTGCGCCGGTGACGAGGTCGAGCGCGACGCGCGGCGCATCGCTGTGCTGCACGGAGATCGCGAGAATCTTCGGCAGCTGCTTGATGACGATCGTCAGCGCCAGGCCGAACGTGAAACCGCGCAGGACTGGACGCGCGACGAAATCCGACATGCCGCCCAGCCGCGCGACGCCCGCCAGGATGAACAGCACGCCGGTCATCGCGACGAGCGCGGCCGCCAGCGCGAGCTGCGCGGCAAGCGCCATCCCTGATTCGGCCAGCACGGTCGCCGCGAGGACGGCCGCCGACGATGACGTCGACGACACGATCGCAAAGCGGCTGCTGCCGGTCAGCGCGTAGACGACGAGTCCCGACAGCAGCGCGATGAGACCGGCCTGCGGCGGCAGGTTGGCGAGCCCCGCATACGCGACCGCCTCGGGAATCAGCAGCCCGGCGATCGACAGGCCGGCCAGTGCATCGAGGCCGATGCGCTGCGTGGGTCGCGGTGACGCTGCATCGAGTGCAGCGAAATGCTCGGGATGCTGCGGGCCGGCATCCGGATGTGGCTGGGCGGTCGTCATGAGGCGGTAGGCGCCGGGCGCGTGTCAGGGTTTGACGGCGATGACACCCGACCAGCCGGGCAGATAGCGCGCGTCCTGATCGTGTGCCCGCCGCAGCGAGACGTCGAGCGCCTTCGCGAAGTTCTTGCGGATCTGGTCGAGCGTCACGTGCTGGCGCAGATAGTCGGCCCACAGGAATTCGCTGAACGGCGTCGCATCCTTCGCGTAGCCGCCGGCCGTGCGCAGCTCGCCAGCGAGGCTCCGGTACGGATCGTCCTCGAGCCCCGTCAGCACCTTCGGCAGATGGGCGTAGTCACGCCGCGAGCCATCCGCGCCGAACGGATGCACCCACTGGTTATGTTCCATCATCCGCCAGAAGATCGTGTCGTCGAGCCAGGACAGATCCTTCAGCAGCATCGCGTTCACGCGCGCCTCCCCTTCCTCGATCAGCGCGAGGCCGAGATGGTGATGGTCAGTGATGTAGTGCAAGCCGCCCGGGCCGAGGACGGCCGGAAACCAGTGCGACTCGATCGCGGCCTTGCGTGCGCGCTTGTCGAGCGACTTCCAGTGCTTGCGCTTCGCTTTCACTTCGCGATAGCCGACCGTCATTTGCGTCGGACGCAGTGCGTCGAGCCGGACGGGAATGAGATGAACGTCGTTGCCGAGTGCCATGGTCGTACCCTATGTCGCGAATTTCCGGCAACGATACTCCTGATCTTCCGAGCCGTTAATACGTCGCGACCTCGATACGCTTGGGCTTGACCATCTCTGACAACCGGCCGCGCTCGTGCGCGACGCGACACTATGCACGCAGGTCATCGCGTTCGAGGCGATGGCGAACGTAAGGAATTCCGTCGTGAACGACGCTCACGCGCCGCATCCCGAGCTTGCGCGCGACGTTCAGCGAGCCCGCGTTCGCCTCCGCGATATCGGCGATCACGCGCGGCAGCCGCACGGTGTCGAACGCGTGACGCACGACGGCCGCTGCAGCTTCGCACGCGATGCCGCGCCCCCACGCCGCGCGCACGAGTCGCCAGCCGATCTCGACGTCGTGCCCGCCGTCCGCATAGTCGGGAATCAGCAGGATCCAGCCGATGAACGCATCGGGCGCGGTCTTCTCGAAGATCGACCAGTAGCCGAGGCCCGACGGATAGGCGCGTGTGATCCGGTGCGTGACGAAGCGGCGATGTTCATCCGGGTCGTGCCACGGACCCGCGATATACCGCGTGACCTCGGGATCGCGATCCATCTCGATGCTCGCGTCGAGGTCGGCCAGCACGCGCGGGCGCAGCCACAGCCGCCCGGTCTCCAGGACGGGCAACGCGGCAACGGATGGTTCGGTCATCGGGACTCCTGATTCGGTGGCGATGCGCATCGCGCACATTACATAACTGATACCAAAAAGCCTTCAGAAATGATACAGACGCCTGTCGCCTGCCTCGCGCACGCTCATTTCCGTTTTCTCAACAGATCATTTCATAGGGATTATTCCCGATTCGCGGTTATCGCGCCCCGCATCGCACGGCGCCGCGGCCTACACTCGATCCATGCCCCCGCGCCGCGCGCAAGCCGGGCCGGCATCCGCCGGCGGATCGTGAGCGCGCAAGCCAACGAGGAGACCCGGACATGAGCTGGACCCGCGAACAACGCAACGTCACGATCGCCGCCTACCTGGGGTGGACGCTCGACGCGTTCGATTTCTTCCTGATGGTCTTCGTGCTGAAGGACATCGCCGCCGAATTCGGGTCGACGATCCCCGCCGTCGCGTTCGCACTCACGCTGACGCTCGCCATGCGCCCGATCGGCGCACTGATCTTCGGCCGGCTCGCCGATCGCTTCGGCCGCCGTCCGACGCTGATGGTCAATATCGCGTGCTATTCGCTGCTCGAGCTCGCGTCGGGCTTCGCGCCGAGCCTCACCGCGCTGCTGGTGCTGCGCGCGCTGTTCGGCATCGCGATGGGCGGCGAATGGGGCGTCGGCTCCGCGCTGACGATGGAAACCGTGCCAACCCATGCGCGCGGCTTCGTGTCGGGCTTGCTGCAGGCCGGCTATCCGAGCGGCTACCTGCTCGCGTCCGTCGTGTTCGGCCTGCTCTACCAGTACATCGGCTGGCGCGGGATGTTCATGGTCGGCGTGCTGCCCGCGCTGCTCGTGCTGTACGTGCGCACGCACGTGCCCGAATCGCCGGCCTGGAAGCAAATGGAAAAGCGTCCGCGGCCAAGCCTCGGCGCCACGCTGCAACAGAACTGGAAGCTCACGATCTATGCGATCGTGCTAATGACCGCGTTCAATTTCTTCTCGCACGGCACGCAGGATCTTTACCCGACCTTCCTGCGCGAACAGCATCACTTCGATCCGCACACCGTGTCGTGGATCACGATCGTGCTGAACATCGGTGCGATCGTCGGTGGCCTGTCGTTCGGCGCGATCTCGGAGCGCATCGGCCGCCGTCGCGCAATCTTCATCGCCGCGCTGATCGCGCTGCCGGTCCTGCCGCTGTGGGCGTTCTCGAGCGGCCCGATCGCGCTCGCCGCCGGTGCGTTCCTGATGCAGATCTCGGTACAGGGTGCGTGGGGCGTGATCCCCGTCCACCTGAACGAGATCTCGCCCGACGAGATCCGCGCGACCTTCCCCGGCGTCGTCTACCAGCTCGGCAACCTGCTCGCGTCGGGCAACGCGACGATGCAGGCATCGCTCGCGGTTTCCAAGGGCAACAACTACAGCTTCGCGCTGGCGCTCGTGGCCGGCATCGTCGCCGTCGTGATCGCCGTGCTGATCCTGTTCAGCCGCGAACGGCGCGGCATCGACATGACGCAATCGGTCAATACGCGTACCACCGTCGGCTGAGCCCGCACATTGCCGCATCGCACCATCGCGCGTGCCCCGTTCCACCGGGGCCGCGCGAAATACTTTCCGCATCCGCACATCGAACTAGAGGAATTTGTCCAGATTCCCCGCTTGCCCGCGCCGCCCGCGTTTTTTTATCTTAATAAAAACGACTGTTTGAATCAGATAATCAAATCACCTGTTCGCGGCCGGGCGACCGGCATTGGGAGGCGGGACATGGCAGTAAGTCAGGAGGGGCGAGCGTCCGCGGGACGGCCGTCCGGGACGCGGTCATCCGGCAATCGGCAGACCGGCGGGACGAAGGCGCGCATTCTCGATGCGGCCGAGGACCTGTTCATCGAACATGGCTTCGAGGCGATGTCGATGCGGCAGATCACGTCGCGCGCGGCGGTGAACCTCGCCGCGGTGAACTACCACTTCGGCAGCAAGGAAGCGCTGATCCACGCGATGCTGTCGCGTCGGCTCGATCAGCTCAACCAGGAACGCCTCGGCATCCTCGACCGCTTCGATGCGCAGCTCGGTGCGCACATCACCTGCGAGCACGTGCTCGGCGCGATGTTCATTCCCGCGCTGAAGGCGTCGCGCGACCCCGAGCGCGGCGGCCCCGCGTTCCTCCGGCTGATCGGCCGCGCGTACACCGATCCGTCGCCGTTCGTACGCAACTTCCTGACCGCGCACTATGCGAGCGTCGCAGGCCGCTTCTTCGACGCATTCCAGCGCGCCCTGCCGCATCTGCCGCGCACGGAGCTCGGCTGGCGGCTGCATTTCGCGATCGGCGCGCTGTCCGGCGCGCTGGCCGGTGCTGAAACCGAAAGCCTGATCGACGAATTCTCGCAAGGCCGCACGATGAACGACGTGCAGATGATCGCGCGGCTTTCCTCGCTGATCGTCGCCGCGCTGAAGGCGCCGATGCCCGACAGCGCGCAGTTGTCGATCTTCGCGGCCGTGCTCGACGATGCCGGCGCGAGCGAAGCGTTCGGGCTGTCGTCGAGTACGACCGCGGCCGATGCGGCGACGGCGCATTCGGCGAGCTGATCGCACCAGGCCGCGCAGGCGGCGACTCACGAATAGAGGTGGCTCGGGCCGGCGATGATGTGCCGGTCCGGGCCGAACGAATGTCATGCGGCGGAAGCTTAGGCTGGCTTGCGTACGCCGACGAAAGGCATCGCGAGGGTAAGGCGCTAAAGCGCCAGCTCTCACCGACCGCAAAGCATGGGGTGAGAGTAAGCGCTAAAGCGCTAACTCTCACCGACACGGAGACACATCATGTCATCATTCGCAGCAACCGAACCGGCCCAGCTCCCGCCGAACAGCGACGGCATCTGGTACGCGTCGTATCCGCCCGGTGTGCCGCACGAGATCGACGTCACGCAATACGCCTCGCTCGTGCAGTTCTTCGACGAATGCACGACGCGCTTCGCCGAG
This sequence comes from Burkholderia sp. Bp8998, assembly GCF_003854235.1. Taxonomy (NCBI): domain Bacteria; kingdom Pseudomonadati; phylum Pseudomonadota; class Betaproteobacteria; order Burkholderiales; family Burkholderiaceae; genus Burkholderia; species Burkholderia sp. Bp8998. Next base: position 79,669 of record NZ_QTQF01000029.1, on the reverse strand, counting down.
CGGGTCGCCTACGTAAGCGCAGGCGCATCGATGACCTACCGCACGCTCGCGCAGAAAGTCGATGCGTTCGCGTCGTATCTGCAAAGCACCGGCGTGAAGCCAGGCGACCGCGTCGCGATCATGCTGCCGAACACGTTCCAGTACCCGGTCGCGCTGTTCGGAACGCTGAAGGCCGGCGCGATCGTCGTCAACGTCAACCCGCTCTACACCGCGCGCGAACTCGCGCACCAGTTGAAGGACAGCGGCGCGCAAACGATCATCGTGTTCGAGAACTTCGCCCGCACACTACAGGACGCGCTACCCGAAACACAGGTGAAGAACATCGTCGTCACCGCGCTCGGCGACCTGCTCGCCGACGGTTTCAATGCAAAGGGACGCCTGATCAATTTCGTGCTGAAGCACGTGAAGAAGCTCGTGCCGGCCTACAGCCTGCCACAGGCGATCCGCTTGCGCTCCGCCCTCGCGCTCGGCGCGCGCGCCAAACCGCAACCGGTGCAGCCGACGCGCGACGATCTCGCATTCCTGCAATACACGGGCGGCACGACCGGCGTCGCGAAAGGCGCGATGCTCACGCACGGCAACCTGATCGCGAACCTGCTGCAGGCCAAGGCGTGGATCGCCGACCAGGTCTCGGGCGACGTCGAGACCGTACTGACGCCGCTGCCGCTCTATCACATCTATTCGCTGACGGTGAACGCGTTCATCTTCATGGGGCTCGGCGGGCGCAACATCCTGATCGCGAACCCGCGCGACATGAACATGGTGATGAAGATCATCCGCAACGAAACGTTCACCGGGATCACCGGGATCAACACGCTGTACAACGCGTTCCTCGACAACGAGGAATTCCGCAAGCGTGACTTCTCGAAGCTCAAGCTCGCGATGGCGGGCGGCATGGCGATGCAGCGCGCGGTCGCGGAGCGGTTTCAGCAGGTCACGGGCCGGCCGGTCGTCGAAGGCTACGGGCTCACCGAATGCTCGCCGATCGTCACGATGAATCCGGTTGACCTGGACGACATGGCCGCGTTCAGCGGCTCGATCGGCCTGCCCGCCCCGTCGACACGCGTGCGCTTTCGCCGCGAGGACGGCACCTGGGCCGCCGTCGGCGAACCGGGCGAGCTGTGCGTGCACGGCCCGCAGGTGATGCGCGGCTACTGGCAGCGGCCCGACGAGACCGCGAAGGTGATCGACGCCGACGGCTGGCTCGGTACCGGCGACATCGGCGTGATGGACGAGCGCGGCTTCATCCGTCTCATCGACCGCAAGAAGGACATGATCCTCGTCTCGGGCTTCAACGTGTATCCGAACGAGATCGAGGAAGTGCTGGTCGCGCATCCGGGCATCAGCGAAGCCGCTGCGATCGGCATCCCGGACGAAGTGCAGGGCGAACGGATCAAGGTGTTCGTCGTGCGCCGCGACCCGACGCTGACGGTCGACGACGTGCTCGCGCACTGCCGCAAGAACCTGACCGGCTACAAGATGCCGAAGTTCGTCGAGTTCCGCGACGCGCTGCCGCAGACGAACGTCGGCAAGATCCTGCGCCGCGCGCTGCGCGACGAGGAACTCGCCAAGCTCAAGGCGACGAAGCAAGGCTGAACGATCCAACGCCCCGGGAGACGCTGTCGATGAACGAAGGAACGAAGCGCCGCACACGGCACGCCGCCGCGGCGGTCGCGTGCATGCTGTCGCTCGCGCAAGCCGGCCTGCATGCGCAGGAAACCACCGATGCCGCGAGCGCGGCACAAGAGGCCGCACTGCCGGCGGACCTGGCGAAGGTCGCGCGCGAACCGGTCGCGCAGCAGGCGCGCTGGCTGCGCACGGCCGCACAGCGCGGCACGCTCGCACAACTCGACGACGCGACGCTCACGGCGCTGTTCAAGGCACTCGATCCGCTCGCCGTACCGCTCTATATCCGCAATGGTCCCAATGGCTATCCGTCGTACCAGTTCACGATGGTGCGTCAGGAACGCATCAGCGGGAAATGGTACGACACGCCCGACCGCATGCTCGTGAAGACGACCCGTGAGCCGTTGCGGGTTTATGCGAAATGGCTGCCGGGCGGCGCGCATGCGGGACAGGAGACGATCTACGACACCACGCAGCGCAAGGACGAGATGTACGGTCATCTCGGCGGCCTGCTCGGCAGGATTCCGTTGTGGACGGCACTCGACGGCGCACTCGCGCGAGCACAGTCGAATCACCAGGTGAAGGATCTCGGCACCGAGTTCATCACGAACCTGTACCTGACCGAAGGAAAGAAATACCAGGAAGCCGGCGTGCAGCGGCCGACGCAGGTGGAAACGAAGACGATCGGCGGCGTGCGCGTCGTCGCGCTCACCTACGAGACGCCGACCGGCCGACCGCAGTTCTACGCGAAGAAGGAAATCCTCGGGCTCGACCTGCACGCCCCCTACTTCCGCACCGTCGAGTCCTATGACAACGACGGCAAGATCTTCGAGCGGATCGTCATCGAGAAGATCGCGCCGGCGACGCTCGACGAATCCGCGTTCGACCCGAAGAACCCGGACTACGCGTTCTGACCGTCACCGGCGCCACGCACGTCGCGGTCAATCGTCGTCATCGTCGTGATGCTTGCGCCAATGCTTGTAATAGTGCTTGCGCCATTTCCGGTAGCCTTCGTCGTCCTCGTCGCCGTAGTAGCCGTATCCGTAACCCGGATACGCGACCACCGCCGGCTGCGGCGCTACATAGACCGGTGCCGGCTCGACATAGACCGGCGCGACCGGCACGCCGATACCCACCGACAGGTCGACGTGCCCCGCCATTGCACTGCCGGAAGCGAGCAATGCCACGCCCCCGATCCACACCGCCAATCCCCTCTTGTTCATGTTCCCCTTCCCGGATCCGCCGGCCTGCCCGGCATGGGCGTCGAATGTAATCCCGACGCGCGCCGCCAGGTGCTACGCCGTTGCGAGAGTCGTAACGCGACGTAACGAAACGGCACTAGCCATTTGACCGAATCGCGAAAATGCACGGGAACGTCTATAGTGGGTTACGGTTCGACACAATCGCGACTGCGCGCTGGTGGAACGAACAGGGTAAAATCCCGCCAAACCCTTGGTGGGCGACCACGCCACACACACGCACAACATATTCTCTGACGCAGGCTCCTGCCGCACCTCAATGGCCAATCCCGCAGAATCCCATCCGCAAAACGACTTCATCAATTCGGCGCGCAAGGAACGTAAGCGTGTTGAAATCTATCTCGTCAACGGCATTCGTCTGACGGGGTGTATCGAGTCGTTCGACCAGTACCTGGTGATGCTGCGCACCCCCGTGGGTCTGCAAGGCATCTACAAGCGTGCGATTTCCACGATCCAGCTCGACACGGGCGGCTCGCGCCCGGGCGGCGGCGGCCCCCGCGGCCCGCGTACCGGCGGTCGGCCGGGCGGCCGCGAAGGCGGCGGCCACAGCCCGTACGGCTCGCACGGCGGCCCCCGCGAGTCGCGCGGCGATGGCGGCTACGGCTCGCGTGAACCGCGTGAAGGTTACGGTTCCCGTGAACCGCGTGAAGGCTATGGCTCCCGCGAACCGCGCGAGGGTTATGGCGCGCCGCGCGAGCCCCGCGAAGGCTACAGCGCCCCGCGCGAAAGCTACGGCGCACCGCGCGATGCCGGCGACGCATCGGGCAGCGCGTCGCCGTCCGACGCACGCGGCGGCAACGGGCCGGTGATCGTCACGCGCCGCCGGCGAATCGTGCCGGACGGCCAGTAAAACAAAAGGGCAAGCCAAGCGGCTTGCCCTTTTTCCTGGTGGGTCGGCGCGGCATGTCGCCGCACCGGCCGTGCCGTGATCGCTCAGTGTGCCGTCGTCGGCAAGCCTGCGTCGGCCTCGCGCTGCAGCGAACGCACCTGTTGCTGCAATGCGCGCAATTGCGACTGAAGCGCCGCCTGTTGCGCCTGCAACGCCGCCGTTTCGTTGCGGACGCTCTTCTGGCGATCCGTCACCGCCGCCTGCTGCTCCCGTGCTATCGAGATGTCGGCCTGCAGACGCCGTGCCCGCTCCTGCGTGACTTCGATCTGCCGGTCCGTCTGCACCTTCAGCGATTCCAGCTTCGCCGCACGCAGCTCGTTGACGGCCAACCGTTCCGCCTGACGCGAGAAATCGCGATAGATCGCTTCCGCCCGCGTTTCGTCGTAAGTCTTGATCACGCGCCAGAACGCCTTCTGCTGGAACAGCGCGACGAAATAGGAACCGTCCTTCACGCTGAACAACTGGCTCGCGCCGTAGCTGCCGTTATAGCTGGTGCGCATTTCCGTCAGCGAATGCGCCTGGATCAGGCGCTGCAGTTCGTCGACCGTACTCTGCCCGGTCGTCTCACCCGCCTGCGGCTGCACCGACGTCTGAACCTGCTGATCGATCACCGGAATCGTCGCCACTGGTGCCGACGCCTGCTGTACCGCCGGCGATGTATTGCCCGCCAACCCCTGCGCGAACGCGCCCTGCATGCCTCCCATCATGGCGAGCAACACACACGCCCGCCCTAACCCCGTCATATGGCTCATGAATTTCGATTCCCCGCCCGTGTCGTTGTAATTCTGCGCGATTTTATCTCATTAATTACTCGCTTTCGCGGGTCTCGGGCTCTTCGTCGAATATCTGATATTTGCGCATCTTTTCCCACAGTACCTTCCGGCTGATGCCGAGCTGCTGCGCTGTATCCTGGCGCCGCCAGCCGTTTGCGTCGAGGGCCGCGATCACGCGGCTGCGTTCGTTCATGTCCCACTTGCTGCGGTCGACGAAGACCTCCGCCGCGCTCTCCACCGGCACCGGCTGCGCCGAATTGCGCGCATGCGCGACCAGCCGCTGCAGTCGCGCGGCATCCCAGCCGCCCGTTTGACGCACCGTCACGCCGACGCGCTCCGCAAGGTTGCGCAGTTCGCGCACGTTGCCGGGGAAATAGCTGTCCGCGACCGCTTCCGCGAGCCAGTAAGGCAGGTCGGACAGCTGCGCGAGCCGTTCGTCGCCGACCACCTCCGCGACGAACGACTTGAACAGCGCGATCTTGTCGACCGCGCCCCGCTCTTCCAGCGACGGAATGCTCAACTCGATCACCGCGAGCCGATAGTAAAGATCCGCGCGGAACAGGCCTTCCTTCACGAGCTGCGGCAGCTTCTTGTTGCTGGCCGCGACGAGACGGAAATCGACCTTGATCGGCGTCGTCGCGCCGACCCGCAGCACGGCGCCGTCCTCGAGCACGCGCAACAGCTTGACCTGCTGATACAACGGCAGATCGCCAACTTCGTCGAGGAACAGCGTGCCGCCCGCCGCCTGCTCGAAATAGCCTTTGTGCGCAACAACCGCACCGGTAAACGAGCCTTTCGCATGCCCGAAGAACAGCGATTCGAACAGACCATCCGGAATCGCACCGCAGTTGACCGGCACGAATTCGCCGTCCCGGTAACGCGAATGCTTTTCGTGGAGCAATTGCGCGATGCGCTCCTTGCCGACGCCGGTTTCGCCGTGCAGCAGCACGTTGGTGTCGCAGTCGGCAAACGTGTCGACCTCGTGCAGCAGCGCCTGCATCGACTCCGAGTGCGCGACGAGTTCGGACGGCTGCAGCGTTTCGGCAGCGTGCGCGCGCAGTTGCGTGACGAGCTTGCCGACCATCCCGCGCAGTTCAGCGCAGGTGAAGTCGAGCGGCAGGATGTGCGAATAGTCGGGCGGATACTGCGACGCGTCGTGGTCGCGCGCCGCGCCGACCCAGACGACCGGCATGCCGATGTTGGCCTGCCAGTCGCGCAGGAACGCCGCACCGGTTTCGATCATCGTCACGCTGATGATCGCGAGCGACGGCCGCAATGCGGCGCGCTCCGGCGAGATTTCCGCATTGTCGGCGCGGATCACTTCGACGTCGAAGCTCGCCATGCAGCGGGCAACGCGGTCGACAATGTCCGCCTTGCCTTCCCAGACGTACAGGTCGAGTTCTGCGATTGCGGAGGTGGTTCTCATTGTTGATGCTTTCAATGAACGATTTGCGGGGCGTTGCAAGTCAGGCTGTGTTGTATCACGGTCAGTTGGCCGATTTGCAATCCTAATGCCGTCAACAACGGCGTGACCAACTGGTTGATCAACGGGTTGACGAGCCCGAGCAGCAAAGGAATGAGCTGCCCCGTGAGCGGCTCAAGAATCTGAGTCAGGATCGATAGATCCAGTCCCAAAACGTTGAGCTGGAGCGACGTTCCGTTCAACAGGTTGGTCAGTTGCACGTTGAGCGAGTTGGTCGCTGTCGACGACGTCGTCCAGTTGGGCCCCGGAGACCATGCGGACGAAGTACACGCACCGTTACTCGGCTTGGTATTACAGAACGAGTACTGCGAACTGTTCGGATAGAGGATCCCCGTACCGTTCAACGGCAGGCTGGCGCTCAGCGCGCCCGGAATTGACGGCAATGGCGGCCCGCTATAGATAGGGGTACTGGTACTGCTCCCGACATACGCTACGGGGTTCGACAGCGACAAGGCGACTTGCAGAAGCGAAAAATTGCCGAGTAGCCCCCCACCCGACAGCTTCGCAACAGGAATCGTGCCCGAGCTGGACGCACAGCTCGGGGAATTGAGGTTCAGCGTCCCCCCAGTATTTTGTCCGGCGCAAATCATCGCCACACCCGGCAACGCACCGAACGTCACGGTGCTCGATGCCGGGGTCGATTGGCAACTCGTGTTGGCCAGCCAGGCGCGACCCGGGCCACCCAGAATGATATAGAGGGGCAAGTGCGGACCCGTAAGCTGAAGCGTCAACAGGCCAGGAATTCCCAGCGGCAGCGGATCCGACAGCACTTGTACATCGACGTAGAGCCCGATCTCCGCTTGCGAGGCCTGCGTGCGCCAGATGCCGTTCACTTGTCCGGCCTCCCCGATTCCAATCGACGGCGGTGCCAGCACCTGCAATTGGAGGCTATTGACTCGAACCAGCGACGACACGGCAGAAATAAGCGGGCAAAACGCACTGCCGGGGCAGTTGGCTTGACCGACCGATACCGTCAGCGCACTGTTGTAGGCACCGATCTCCGCCGTCGCGAGCAACAACTGAAGCACATTGACACTGGCGTTCGCCGCCGCCTCCGCATTGCTGCCCGAGTATTGAAGGAGACTCCCCAAAGTGATCTTGTTGACATTGACATTGGCACCAACATTTTTGCTCAGCGCGGAGAGCACCGTGCCGACCGTGGTATTGCTGCCTATCGCTGTGGCGGAAAGGTTCAGGATTTCAGCTACGGTCAGATTGAGACCGAGCAGCTTTCCGATGCTGGCCGGACTCGACATGCCGTCCGTGCCGAGTTGCACCGCCGCATTCGCCAGCTGCCCAAGCGTGACGTTTGCCCCGGCCAACGACTGGTAACTCGCCAATCCCACATTGACGTTGGTCGTGGAACCCAGCAATCCGGTGAGTAGCGGATCGAGTATCGCGGATGACGAAGTATTCAGGCTGGCAAGCGTCGAACCAACGCTGAATGTGTCGATCGCCGCCGCGCGTGCGGTAGCCGTAGCGGAGACAACGGCCCGCCGCCCACTCAACTGACTCAGCAGTCCCAGGAAGAAGTAGTTCACCTGCCGGTAGGCCGTAACCCGGGCCGCATTCGCCGAAGCCGGCGCCGGCGTCACGTAAGCGGTCGACGGATCCCACCTTCCGCAGCTGACGGCAATCTGATCGTTGCCCGCGGTAGGACTTGCCGTCGCCGTGGTGCTGATCAACGTGAACGCATAACCCTTGTCGTTGATGTTCGCACTCGTCGTCACGTTGTTTTTCGCATCGCTCAGGCAACCGCTCGGATCGCTCGTCATGGGCTGCACTGCCGCCAGCGCGGCCAGGTCCACGACCCGCTGCAGATCCCGCTTCTGCAAATACAGATTCGCGATGTCGATCACCCCGAGCACGACAATCGCGACCAGGACCCAAATCGCCGCCATGACGACGATGGCGCCGCGTTGACGTCGCTTCCCCGGCCAGCGAACGCCGCGCCCCCGAGCTCCATATGGTTGATCTGCGCGCATCGTCATCTCGCTTACTGCGCACCCTGCCCGCTACCCGACATGCCGCCGGACGAACTACCAAGTTGCGTGCTCATCGACTCGGGAATCTTGTTCTTGAACGAATCGAGATAGCGTTGATAAACGAGCGACGCGACGTCTCCGAGCATCGGCTGCGTCGGTGCCGCCGCGCGGTTGTCTCGTTGCATCGAAAGCCACTCCTTCGTCGAACGGTCGACGTCGGACGCGGCCGGTGCCGTTCCCTGTTGCGCCTGTGCGGCTGCAGTGCCTACCGCCATGCCCATGATCGCGCTCAACACCACGACTCGATGCGCAAACGTGTTTCGATATTGTTTATTGTTCATGTCGTTCCCGCCTGTCCGTTCATTGTGCAAACCGTTGCAGCAGTGGCACCGTCTGGTCATAGCCGAAATTGTTCGCCATCGGCGTGATTGGTGCCGTCGCGGCGCGCCGCGACACCACCGGTGGCGTCGCGACCGCACGCTGCTGCGCCCGTGCCGCGGCCGCAATTCTTGCGGCATCCCCAATGATGTCCTTGCGGATATCTGACGGCAGATGCTGCTGGTTCATCAGCCGTTGCGCATCCTGGGTGCGCCCGGCAGCGAGCAGATACAGCACCAGGTTGCTGACGATCTTCGGATTGCGTTGATCCAGCTCCGCCGCCTTCATCAGCGGCACCCGCGCGCCGACCACATCGCCATTACGCAATTTTGCATAAGCGAGATCGGACAGCAGCGACGCGTCGGTCGGCGCGAGGTCGGACGCCTGCGTCAGAGCCTGCACAGCCTGGCCGAAATCGCCGGCCGCACCGGCGACCAACCCGAGCCCGCGATAACCGCGCGCAGCGAGCCGTGTCTTCAGCAACTGCGTATAGGCAGCGGTGCTGGCAGCCGGCTGGTCGGTCATGCGCAGTGCGTCCGCTCGCAGCAGGATCGTGTCCGGCGACACGCCATACGCGCTGTCGTAAGCATCGATGTGCGCGAGCGACGCGTAGTAGAGACCCTGTGCCTGCATCCGCTGGATCAAGCCGAGATACATCGCGGGCGTATCCGGTACCGCCTGCTTCTGGTCGGCCGCCTGAATCAGCGCCGCGCGTTCCGTCTGTGCGCCGACACCGTACCCGCTTTCCTTGGTCGCGCAAGCACCAAGCAACAGCACCGCTGTCGCCATGCTTGCGTGCCTTGCCATCCTGCTGATCCGCTTCATCGTCTTTCCTTCCACCCATCAATGGTGCGCCGACAGCGCATGCAGCACTGCCAGAAACCCGGGGCCTGCCGTCACGATCAGCAGCGCAGGCAACAGCGTCAGGACCATGACACCCGTCATCTTCACGGTCAGTCGACCGATCCGCTCGCGCAGCATCGCGCGGCGCGTCTCGCGCAGTCGGTCGCCGAACTGCTTGAGCGGCTCCTGTACCGCGCCGCCGTGCTTGTCCACCTGCACCATCAACCGGGCAATCGCGCGCAGATCCTCGTTGTCGAACCCGCCCGACAATCTCTGCATCGATTGATCGCGCGTGCGGCCCGCCGCGAACTGACGCTGCGCGATTCCTACCTCGGACGACAGCACCGGCATCATCCCGCGGAAATCGTTGGTCACGACCTGCAGGCTTTGATCGAGCGACAGGCCGACACCCTGCAACAGGCGCAGCATGTCGACAAACAGCGGCAGTTCATCGACGACGCTTTGGCGACGGGCCGCAGCACGACGCCGCAGGAAAAGCTTCGGCAGCATGAAGCCGAGCCCGAATGCGGCGAACATCCCGATGATCCAGTGTCCGCCCTTCATTCGCCCGCTGGCGCATATCGCGAACAGAAGCGGCGACACGATCCCGCAAGCGATTCGCGCGCTCAGGAACAGTCCGCGCGTGCGCGTATCGACGTAGCCACATTGCTCGAGAAGACGGCGATCCTCTTCCGCGACGATGTGCTTGCCGAACCCGGTGTCGAGCCAGCGCATCCCCGCCACCGACAACCGTGCAAGCATCCGCTCGATGCACTGGCGGCCACGAGTGTCCGGCTTCGCGTCAGCACTGTCATCCGCCGCGGTCCGAACCTTGGCCGCTTCGAGTGCCGCCATACGCTGGTGGAGCGCCTCGGCCAACGCACGTTCGGCACGTGACGCCGCGCTCGCGCGCAGCAACGCGACCACGCCAAACAAGAGCACGCCCAGCGCGCCGAGCGCCAGAGCAACCGATCCGATCTGAGTTGCCGTCATCGCGTCACCTGAGTCGAGCCATTCGATACAACCACACGCTACCCGCAACCTGCATCAGGAACGCGACGATGAGGAGCGTGCGTCCGCTCGGGTCAATCCACATACCTTCCAGATACTTTGGATTGGTCATCACGACAAAGCTGCCGATCGCGATCGGCAGCATCACGAGCACGAACGCCGACAACCGTGTCTCCGCCGACATCGCCGTCAGCTCGCGTTCCGCCTGCTCGAGATCGCGCATGAACACAGCCATGCGTTCGAGCATCACGTCCGCACGACCGCCATACTTGACCGACAACCGCAGCACAGATCCGAGAAGTTCGAATTCTTGCGTCCGGTAGATCTTCGCGATATGGAGCATCGCGCGATCGATCTCAACTCCCGTGCGCAACATCCGGGACACGTGATCGAGACATCCCCGCAGCGGTTCTTCCGTCGTCAGCAGCGCAGCCTGGAATGCAGCCGGCACGCTATTGCCAAGCGTCACCAGTCGCACGATCCCGTCCAGAAACGAAGGAATCTGCCGGACGATTTTCAGTCGCCGCCGATGGATTCGCGACGTGAGCCAGATGCCGAAAATCGCGCTCCCGCAGACAAGTGCGGCAAAACACGCGAGCGCGCCGCCGCGGCCGCCCGCGATTGCCGCTACCACGACGAGAACCGCCAGCGCGACGATCGCCTTGCCACGTGCGCCTTCGATTCCGGCACGGTTCACGAGGTTGGTCAGATACTCCGTTGCGACCGCATACCAGTGCACCCAGAAAGCGCCAGACGCGGCATCGCGTGCGCCACCGGATGACGACACGCTCCGCGACGCGGCTGGTGACGCCGATCTCGCAGCCGGTGCCGCCACACGTGCGCCGGGTTCGAGCCGACTGTCGATGAAGCGCTTCGCATCGGTGCGCACGCGCCGGGTTTCCGCATGTCGCCACAGCATCAGTGCCGATGCCACGCACAGCATCGCGACCGCGAGCACCCAGATCATCGCGCTATACATTGAAGCCCCCGCCGCGGCCGAACCCTCCGCCGCCAAAGCCGCCGCCGAAACCGCCACCGCCCAGGCCGCTGCTCGTCAGCGTCTGGCGGAAGCGTGCGAGCTTCGGCGAATGCGGATGAATGCCCAGCGATTCCCAGTGATCGACTTCCTCGCCCTCGGGTGTCACGCGCGCTTCATAGCGATACAGCTCCTGCGTCGCGATGATGTTGTCGGACAGACCGGTCACTTCGGTGATCGACAGAATCCGGCGACGTCCATTCGACAGCCGCCCGATCTGCACGATGAAATCGATCGCGTTCGCGATCTGGCGACGCAGGCTCGACTCGGTCCCCTGGAATCCCGCGAAGCCGGCGAGCATCTCGAGACGGTACAGGCATTCGCGCGGCGAGCTCGCATGCACGGTGCCCATCGAGCCGTCGTGGCCCGTGTTCATGGCCTGCAGCATTTCGAGCACTTCACCGCCGCGCACTTCGCCGACGATGATCCGGTCCGGACGCATCCGCAGCGTGTTGCGCAACAGATCGCGAATCGTCACGACGCCGCTACCGTCGAACCCGCCCGGCCGGCTTTCGAGCCGCACGACGTGCGGGTGGTTCAGCGACAGTTCGGCCGTATCCTCGATCGTCACGACACGTTCGGCCTCCGGAATGTGGAACGCGAGCGCGTTGAGCAGCGACGTCTTTCCCGAACTCGTGCCGCCCGACACGAGCACGTTGCAACGTGCCTCGACCGCCGCCTCGAGCAGCGCGCCGATCTCTTCGTTATACGTGCCGTTGCCGAGCAGGTCCGAGGGCTTGAGGGGATCCTTGCGGAATTTCCGGATCGACACGATCGGGCCGTCGATCGACAAGGGCTCGATCACGACGTTCACGCGTCCGCCATCGGGCAGTCGCGCGTCGACCATCGGGTTCGACTCGTCGAGACGGCGCCCGATCGGCGCGAGGATTCGGCGCACGATTCGCAGCAGATGCGCGTTGTCGGTGAAGCGTAGCGGCAGCTTCGCGAGGATCCCGTGACGCGACACGTACACGTCCTTGTAGCCGTTGATCAGGATGTCCTCGACCGCCGGATCCGCGAGCAGGTCCTCGATCGGCCCGAAGCCCGCGAGTTCCTTCGTCAGCGCCTCGGCGATCGCACGCACTTCGTTCTCGTTGAGCGGAATGCGGCGCAGGCGCACGAAACTGTCGATCTCGAGATCGACGAACTGATTGATCGCCTGGCGCGACCATCGGCCGAACTCGGCGCCCAGTTCCTCGATACGCGTCAGCAGGTGCTCGTGCGCGGCATTCTTGATGTCGTGGAATTGCTGCGTCTGGGAGAACGGCGCTGCGCCGTCGGCAAATTGAATGTCGTGTGCCATCGGTTACGACCGCTTGGACGAGGGTTGAATGAAACGCTTGAGCACGGACAGGCCCGGCGCGGCGCGCGACGCGCCCGCCATGCCCGATACGCCGGGCAGCCGCGCGGCGAGGGATTCGAGTGCGCGCACGTACGGATCGCGCTCCGCTGCATCGACGATGAGCCGCCCCTGGTTCGCAGCACGGCCGATCGCGACGCGACGCGCGGGCATGGTACCGACCAGCGACAATCCGAGACGCTCGGCGATCTGCCCGGGCATCAGGTCCAGCGCGGGATCGTACTGATTGACCACGAGCTTGACGCGATCGGTATCGATGCCCGCATCGCGCAGCCCGGTGAGCAGATCGGCCGCCGACACGATCGATGCGACGCCCTGATCGCAGACAAGCCACGCCTCATCGGTCGATGCGGCGATCTGCGTGACGAACTCGCGATTCGAGAAGCCGCCGAGATCGACGACCTGCTGGTCGAAGAACGCGCGAAAACGGTTCAGCAAACCGATGCATGACGCATAAGACACGTCGCGCAGCGCGCCAAGGTCCGGTGGCAGTGACGTCAGTGCGAGGCCGCTCTGGTGCCGCGTGAGTGCGGTGTTCACGAACGTGCGATCGATGCGGCGCAGATTCTGCACGGCGTCGATGAAATGGAATTCACAGCGCGTGTTCAGGAACAATGCGCCGTCACCGGTCGGCAACCCCAGATCGATCAGCGCGGTTTGGCGACCGACCGGCGCGCCGCCGTCAGGGCCGCCCGCCGCACCCGGGCCGAGCGCCCGCTTCTGCAGCCAGACCGCGAGATTCGCGGCAAGCGTGCTGACGCCCATGCCCGCACGCGCCCCGAGCAACGCGACGACCTTGCCGTGACGGCTCGTCGGCTCGCCAACGTGGGACAGCAATCCACGCGTCGTCCGCAATGCTTCCTCGGCCGAGGCCGACACGTCGATGAAATCGCGTACGCCCGCGCGCAGTGCGGCGAGCGTGCTCTCCGGCTGGGTGAGCGAGCCGAGCGCAACGATGGGCAACCCCGGATGTGCCGCGCGTATCGTGGCAGCAGCGACGCTCGCCGCGTCGCTGCGGTCGGAGAAATCGATGAACACAAGTGCCGGATTGAGCCCCGTGATGCGCTGCGCAAGCGCGCCCGGCTCCAGCGCCGCGGCCTCGACCGCCCCGGCCGACACCAGCGTATCGGCAAGCCAGCGCACGTGCGCTTCCTTCGTCGATGCACAAATGAAGTAGTCGGTCACGGCGGGTTCACACAATGATTGGGTTCGTGCATTCATGTCGAACACCCCCGATTACGCAAGGCGTAGCGATGTGCCGCGACGCGCAATGCTTCAGATTCATTTCGAAAAGCCCGGTGCTGCATCCGGCGACGCCGCACCGCCCAGATAGGATCGCCACACCGGCCCGTCACGCTGCTCGGACAATTCGCCGGGCGTCGCCGGCAGTACCGCGCCCTTCGCAATCGGTGCGACGAGATGCGGTGTCACGATGATCAGCAATTCCTTGTCGTTCTGCTGGTAGTTCAGGTTCTTGAAGAACGTGCCGATGATCGGCAGGTCACCCAGCAGCGGTACCTTGTTCACGTTCGACATCGTCTGGCGGTCGATCAGGCCGCCAATCACGAAGCTCTCGCCGTCACCGAGTTCGACCGTCGTATCGGCACGGCGCGTCGTGATGCCCGGCACGGCGACGCCGCTGATCGTCACGCTGTTCACGAAGTCGAGCTGGCTCGATTCCGGCGCGACCTTCAGCGCGATCCGGTTCGGGCTCAGCACCGTCGGGGTCAGCGACAGCCCGACACCGTATTGCTTCCACTGGATCGCGGTCGAGCCGAGCCCCTGCGGCGACGGCACCGGAATCTCGCCGCCTGCGAGGAAGCTGGCGCTCTGGCCGGATAGTGCGACGAGCGTCGGCTCCGCGAGCACGCGCGCCATGTTGTTGGCTTCGAGCAACGACAGGTCGGCGAAGATGCCACGGCCCGCTGCGTTCACGACCAGGTTGAATGCCGATGCCACCGGTGCGCCAAGCGTCGGAATGTACCCGCCCGTGCCCGGGCCCGATCCGCCGTTATACGACTGCACGCCGCCCGGTGCGAACGAACCGAACGAAAAGCCGTTGCTCTGCTTGAAGAAGTTGAAGCCGACCTGCTTGAGCACCGAGCGACTGAATTCCACCACCCGAACGTCGACCTGCACGACGTTCTTGCCGGCCAGCGTCGAGCGATCGATCACCGTACCTTTGGGGCTCATGTTCTTGGCGACCGCCGCGGCCCGTTCGTGCGCATCGAGCGATGCCGACGTTCCCCGCAGCACCGACGTCCCGCCGTAGGCTTTCACCTGCGGCGTCGAACCGTCGAGTACCGCTTGCGCAGCCGCATCGACGACTTCCACGCTCCACACCGTCGGCTCATCGTGACCGCGCTCCCACAACATCACGTTCGTCGCACCCGGCGCTTTCGCGGTCAGCAGCACCGAACCGGAACGACTTCCCTTCATGATGAGCACATCGGCGATCGCCGGATCGCCGACGGCGACCCGCTGCAGCGCGCGGCCGGCGGAAATCTGCCGCTGCGCGCCGACCGCGAGTTCGATCGTGCCGCTCGCGCTTGCAATGGAGGCGAATGTCAGGGTCCAGAGCGCAATCGCGAATGCAATCAGTATGTTTTTCATTGTTTGTTGGACCGTCGCACGGCCGTTACTTGTCGCTGATATCGATGGCCATCGATGTTGCTCAATACGCAACCGTTTCCGACCGGCCGCCACGGATCACCTCGATGCCGCCCCCGCCTCCGCTGCCGCCGGGCCGCGTCGCCGGCGGCAGGCGCGACGGCAGCGGCGGCACATTCACGTTGGCCACCGCGGTCCTCGACGTGCCGGACAGTTGTTGCAGCGATACGCCGGCCGCGGCAAGCGCCGACGGCGACAGCTTGTTGTCCGTGCGCACCGCCACCGTCTGCGTCGCAAGCTCGTCGTCGCGCGGATTGCGCAACGCGAGCGTCAGCCGGCCGCTCGCCTCGCCGAGTGTCAGTGCATCGACCTGCGCGGTCGGCACCGCGAGTATCGCGATGCGCGCATTGCTCGGCTGGCCGTTATTGCCGTTCGTGTTGTTACCGCTGTCGCGGTCCGGTGTCGCGTCACCGAACGACAGCACGCGAACCTTCGACATCAGCAGCCGCGCTTGCGTCTGCGAAACTTCGCCGTCGAACATCGCGCCGCCCCCTTCACGCTTCAGGTTCACGAATACGTCGACGAAGTTGCCCGGCCGGAGCCGATTGCCGACCGCATTGGTCTCGTCGACGTGAACCGCAATTGCGCGTTCGCCCGGCTGAACGTCCTCGGCGAGCCCGGATACCAGTGCGTCCGACACGATCGGTGCGGACGCCGGGATGTCCCTCGCAGGAACCCGACCGACCAGGGTGGCCGGATCGGCAAACACGCCTCCAGGCGCGGGAGCGGTCGGTTGAACTTTCAACGCATCGGCGGCAATCGGCTGACCGGCCTGCAGCGTGCGCGTCGCGATGACCACCGGCACCGGGCTCGCAGCGGCGGCCTGTTGTACAGGGACAGGACGCGACGTACTGCGTCCAAGCATCCATGCGTAGATTCCGAGCAGAACAGCGATCGCAATCAGCAACCCCGCGATGATTTTTGTCAGATTGTTGGCCATGTTGATATGGGGATGCCGGAATCAGGTTCTGGAGCGTGGCAACGGTCGGGCGACAACATTCGATAGGTGTGCGATTCAAAGCATGCTGGGCTGAACCTGCACGGTCGCACTGCTCTGCAGTTGCGGCGCGTTGAATATGAATATCCACGGAATCAGCGGATTCGCCGCGTATGAGTAGGTCGTTGTGACCATCACGTTGAATGCGGATGTGGACGTCGATGCGAATGTCGTGCCGCAGGTCACGCCGGGCGTCGATGTGGGTGCAGGTACCGATGTGGAAACTTGTGCGGCGAAACTGACATTCTTCGACCACGGCGCGCCGCCCAATGCTTGCGTCACGGCATTTCGCGCATTGACCTGCAGCCGATCGCACGGCGCCGATGCGTAGTTCAGCGCAGCGCGCGCGCCTTCGGATGCGGCGAATGTCAGGCTTTGCTGGATGATGAACACCATCCCGAACGTGACGATCGCGTAAAAAATCAGGAAGAACAAGGGAAATACGAACGCGAACTCGATCGCCGCCACTCCCCGTTGCCGCCGCCGCGCGGGCGACTGGCGTGCTTGCGCCCACCGAGCCATCACACTCCCCTCACACGCATAAGATACAG
Organism: Burkholderia sp. Bp8998; assembly: GCF_003854235.1. Lineage (NCBI taxonomy): Bacteria > Pseudomonadati > Pseudomonadota > Betaproteobacteria > Burkholderiales > Burkholderiaceae > Burkholderia > Burkholderia sp. Bp8998. The sequence goes on along the minus strand of NZ_QTQF01000029.1, from coordinate 62,808 downwards.
AAACCAAGCAGCAGCGGGCATCACGAGAAACGCTGCGTAAGGCGTCGCTCGACGGCCACCGAGTGCCATCGCGGGCGTACCGCGCTTGTACAGCGCAGCAATCGAAGTCCGTGACAGCACCATTAACCAGAGCGCGTGGAAACCCGCGGCGATACTTGCGATAGCCCAGAACCATGGCAACGCTTGCACGCCGCACCACGCACCGAGCACGGCGAATACCTTGACGTCTGCCGCGCCCATCACACGTAATGCGAAGAAGGGGAAAAAGCAGACAAGGCCCACCGACGCGCCGATCAGCGACTGAACCACGGTAACCCCGAACGGATTTCCACTGGCGGCAGCGCCTACCAAAGCGCCTGCCAAACCCGCAATAACCAGTGAATTCGGAATACGCCGATACCGAATATCAGCGTTTCCGACGAACGTAGCCCAGGCGAGGAAAATCCCGCCGAACAAAAGATGCGCCATGACAACAACCAACCGCCCGCAGGAGGACGAGCGAACCCCAGTGCGTTCGCTCGCCGCCTCAGCGGAACACGGAGATCAACTGGCCTTACAGGTAGCAGGCGTGGTCACGCAACTGGAGATAGTCGAGAACATGGTTCCGAGATTCGAACCGATCGTCGAAACGCTTGCGATGATTGCCACCGCAATCAGACCCGCAATCAGCCCATACTCGATCGCGGTAACCCCGTCTTCTTCCTTGAGGAAGCGCTTGAAGAGTGCTTTCATTTTTTAATTCCTCGTGCCTGTATGTACGTTTTTTGGCCTTTTATACGTTGTGCAACCCCGCATATCTGGCCCTTGCCCCGCGCTGTTCGTTAACCTGAGTAACGACAACCAGGTGCGCCTTCTTTATATATCACCCCGAGGGGTATGTATCACAATTTGATGCAAGTTAACATTCGCGATAGTGACCCTCCTCGAACGTCGTGTACCGAGCTGTACATTTACTTACACTTGCTCCGGATTCTATATCCGATCCTATTTAACTTCCAACCTCTTTTAAGGCCGGGTCGAAAAAACTTTCCGGGAGCACTGCGTATTTGTACGGTGTTTCGGTACGACTTACACATAGGATTTACGATAGGTTAGATGTGCACACCTAATCCACCAGTAAAACAACCAAGCCCCCCAAGCCTGTACGCCCTCCCACGTTACGCCGCACGCGTAACGCCAATGTTGTGACGTTACGTTACAAAACGGCCGAAACCGTTCTCGTCTGACTGTTTTTAAACAATCTCAACAGTCTTTCAATTACCACAAACTCCTTTTCCGACAAGGAATTGCACCGTTTAAAACCAATCGTCGAACCGTCGACCATCGAAATGGCACGACAGTTGCAGAGTAATCCCCGCATCACTCAACACAACATCAGTTTCAATGCGAGGACGAAATGGACATTCAGGTTATCCCTCATGGCACGCTCCGGACGACTATGATCGCGGCCACCGTGGCAGCCATGCTTTCCCTCTCCGCGTGCGGCGGTTCCGGCTCCATCAGCAAGGGGCTCAGCGGCGGCTCCAGCTCCGGCAGTGGCGACTCGATCTCCACGTCGGGCGGCGGCACCTCGGGTGGCACGTCCGGCTCGACGAGCGGCGGCACGTCGGGCAGCACCAGCGGCTCGACCAGCGGCAGCACGTCGGGTAGCACCAGCGGCTCGACGAGCGGCAGCACCAGCGGCACGACGAGCGGAACGTCCAGCGGCACGAGCGGCACCTCCGGTGTGTCGTCGAACGCAGTGGGTAATCTCCTCGCAAGCGGCAGCAATCTCGTCACCGGTCTCGGTGGCACCGTCTCGAATCTGGGCGGCGTCGTCGCGAGCCAGTCATTGCCTGGCGTCGACCCGGCCACGACGCAGGCGGCAGGCGGTATCGTCCAGAACGTCGGCGGCGCGGTCACTGCACTCGGCAATGGCCTCGGCAACGGCCTCGGCCAGCTCGGCGCGACGAAGGACCCGGTCGGCGTCACGGTCGCCAGCACCGGCGGCGTGGTGAACCAGCTCGGCGGCGCAGTCACGCAGACCGGCAACCTGGTCACGAGCCTCGGCAGCGGCCCGCTGTCGCCGCTCGCCCCCGTCACCGGCGCCGTCGGCGGCCTCGTGACGCAGGTCGGCAACGCGGTATCGAACGGCGGCACCACGCTGTCCAACGTGCTGTCGAGCGGCCCGATCCAGCAGCTCACGCAGACGGTCAGCTCGGCGATCACGCCGATCACGACGATGGTCGGTCAGACGACGCAGACGATCGGGACGGCCACCGGCCTCGGCGCCCCGGTCAACACGCTGCTCGGCACGATCGGCAACGGCCTGAACCAGGGCGGCGCGCTGATCGCGTCGACGGGGGGCAATCCCGTCACGACAGGCCTCGGCAACACCGTCTCGTCGACCGGCAATACCGTGAAGGCTGTCGGCGGCCTGCTCACGGGCAGCACCAGCGGTGCAACCAACCCGCTGGCACCGCTCACGGGCCTCCTCACGACGGTCACCGGCACACTCGGCGGCGCAACGGGCGGTACGAGCAGTGGCCCGCTCGCCCCGGTCACCGGTCTCGTCTCCACCGTCACCGGCGCACTCGGCGGTGCAACGGGCGGCACGAGCGGCGGCCCGCTTGCTCCGGTCACCGGTCTCGTCTCCACCGTCACCGGCACACTCGGCGGCGCAACGGGCGGCACGAGCGGCGGCCCGCTCGCTCCGGTCACCGGTCTCGTCTCCACCGTCACCGGCGCACTCGGCGGTGCAACGGGCGGCACGAGCGGCGGCCCGCTTGCTCCGGTCACCGGTCTCGTCTCCACCGTCACCGGCGCACTCGGCGGCGCAGCCGGCGGCAGCAGCGGCCCGCTCGCCCCGGTCACGGGCCTGGTCTCGACGGTCACCGGTGCGCTCGGCAGCGCAACGGGCGGCGCAGGCGGCAGCGCCGCGCTCGCTCCCGTGACGGGCGCGGTCTCCACGGTCACCAGCACGGTCGGCGTACCGGCACTGAGCGGCACCACGGGCGCCGTCACGAATTCGGGCTCGAACTCGAATCTGCTCGCGCCTGTCACGTCGTTGATCGGCGGCCTGCTCGGCGGTACGCACGGCAAGTAATCCGACATCCATTCATCGACAAGACAGCGAGGAGTCCATCATGTCCCAGCAACGTTCGATCACGACGGCCGCCCTGAACCAGTGGCGCGTGCCCCTCACCGCCTTCGCCACGGCATGCCTGCTGGCCGCATGCGGCGGCAACAGCGTCAGCACGCCGCCGACCAGCAGCAACGCCGGCGGCTCCAGCGGCACGAGCGGCACCAGCGGCTCGTCCACCGGCACCAAGGGCGCTGTCAGCACGATCGGCCAGACCGCGACCGACCTCGGCAGCACGATCGGCAACGTCAGCGTGCCGGGCCTCGGCGACGGCGTGACGAAGGGTGTCGGCAGCACCGTCTCGAGCACCGGCACGATCATCAACGCGGCCGCCGATGCGTTGAGCAACGGGTTGGGACAGACCGGCTCGATCAAGGATCCCGTCGGCACGACGGTCGCCGGCCTCGGGAATGTCGTCGGCGCGACGAGCAATACCGTGTCTGGGCTGAGTTCGACGGTCAAGGCGCTCGGCACGGGTCAGCTCGCACCGCTCGCCCCTGTCACGACACCGGTCGGCACCGTGCTCGACACGGTTGCCAACGGCCTGTCGGCCGCCGGCACGACGATCGGCTCGACGCTGTCGTCGGGTGCCGTGCAGCAGGTTACGCAACCGCTCAGCTCGGCGATTACACCGCTGGTGATCACCGCAGGCCAGGTCACGCAACAGGTCGGCACGACCACCGGCCTCGGGCAACCCGTGTCGGGCCTGCTCGGCCAGGTCGGCGGCGCGATCAGCTCGGCGGGCACGAAGGTCGCAAGCACGTCTAACCAGCCGCTCGTCGGCGACGTCGGCCAGCTCGTCACCGCGGTCGGCAACACCGTGACCAACGCGGGGGGCCTCGTGAACCCGAACGGCCCGAACGGCGCGGCACCGATCCCCGGCCTGATCACGAGCCTTGTCGGCGGTTCAACGGCAACCGTCCAGAGCGGCACGTCGTCGGGCTCCAGCTCGACGAACCCGCTCGGCGGCCTGCTGTCCGGGCTCGGCTCGACGCCGCTCGGTTCGCTCACGGGTGCAGTCGGCGGCGCAACGGGTAGCTCGGGCAGCAATCCGCTCGCACCGGTCACGGGCCTCGTGTCGACGGTCACGGGCACGCTGGGCGGCGCAACAGGTGGCGCCGGCGGGGCAAACCCTCTCGCGCCCGTCACCGGTTTGCTGAATACTGTCACCGGCGCAGTCGGCGGTGCCGCGGGAACCGGGGGGTCGGCGAGCCCGCTCGCGCCGGTCACGTCGCTGGTCGGCGGCGTGACGGGTGCGGCATCGTCGGGCAGCTCGACGGGTCTGCTGGCACCGGTCACGGGACTGCTCGGCACGCTGGGTAGCGTCGGCAAGTAAGGAGGACGGTCGCGCCTTTGCAGCCGGAGCACGAGGCACGGCCGTACAAGCACAACCGGCAACGCGGCACGCGGCGCGCGACACCCTGGTGTCGCGCGCCCGCATAAGAAAGAAGACGAAAAGCAAGGCCTACGAGGAAGAACAATGAAATCCAGACTCGACAGATGGATGATGCTGCTCGCCATCGCGGCAGCAGGCACGGCACATGCACAGACACGCGCGGCAGGTAACCCGCTCGATTCCCTCCCCCAGATCAACGCGCCGCAGAAAGGCCCGAGCGTCACCGTGCAGGTCGCGCCGCAGGCACCGCAACTGCAGGAGCTGCTGTCACGGCACCTGACGCCGACGACGTTCCAGGTCGAAGGCGTGAAGTCGGTGCCGTTCGACGAAATCTCGCGTCGCTTCACACCCCTCGTCGGCAAGGACATCACGATCGGCGAGCTCATCGAAACCGCCAACGGCGTGACCAAGCTGTACCAGGGTCGCGGCTATGCGCTGTCGTTCGCGTTCATTCCCGCGCAAACGTTCGAGAACGGCGTCGTGCGCGTTACGGTCGTCGAAGGCTACGTATCGGACGTCAAGGTCACCGGCAAGCCCGGCGCGATGGAATCGAAGATCCGCGCGATCGCCGCGCACATCACGGCCGATCGCCCGCTGCGCCGCGCGACGTTCGAACGCTATGTGAACACGTTCGGCCTCCTGCCCGGCGTGACGGTGAAGGCCAATGTTCCGCCACCGCAGACGACCGACGGCGCAACGACGCTCGAACTGGCCGTCGACCGCAAGGCATTCAACATCAGTACCGGCATCGATTTCAATCACCCGGGCGTCCAGGGGCTCATCACCGCAACGGAGAACGGCCTCACGTCGTTCGGCGAGCAACTGAGCATTTCCGCGCTGGTGCCGCCCGGACGCGACAAGCAGACCTACGTCGCATTCAGCGGCGCGGTGCCGGTCGGCAGCAGCGGACTTGTCACGCGCCTCGACGCCAGCACGTATCGCGGCAAGCCGACCGATAATCCGGGGCTGCCGTCGACCGTCGAGCGCACGGTCAAGAACGAGAAGCTCGGTCTTTCGGCATCCTATCCGTTGCTGCTGAACAACCAGCGCAGCCTGCTCGGCACCGTGTCGGGCTATGCGTCGCACAACGAAGACCGCTACCAGAACAAGATCACCGGCAACAGCATCGACACGCGCTCGCAGGTCCGCGTGCTGCAGATGCAGCTCGACTACACGAGCGTGTCGGCCAAGCAGGTACAGAAGCTGAGCGTGAACGTCGCGAAGGGCTTCAACATCCTTGGTGCGTCGAAATCGCAGGACATCACGATCGGCTCGAACACGACGTCGGTGGACAGCCCGATCTCGCTGACCTTCGTGCGCACCGGCGCGACCTTCACGCAGACCAACGAATGGCCGTTCAAGATCGGCACGTCGGTCTCGCTGACCGGCCAGTACAGCCCAGACTCGCTGCCGACGTCGGAGCAGATCTCGTTCGGTTCGACGCGCTACGCGCTCGGCTATCAGCCGGGCGAAACGTCGGGCGACTCGGGCTGGGGGATGTCGCTGGAAGTCAACCGCGGGTTCACACCGGGCTGGACGTACATGAAATCGATCACGCCGTACATCGCGTACGACATGGCGCGTGTATACCTGCACACAGGCACGCCGTCACCGAGCCGCCTGTCGTCGGTCGGTATCGGCGTGCGGTTTACGGACAGTCGCTACTACAGTCTCGACCTGAATATCGCCAAGCCGGTTGGCGATGCGCCCGTCGAAAGCGCATCGCGCAGCCCGCGCGTGAATGCGGCGTTCTCGTATCAGCTCAACTGATCGGTCACCAAACAGCCCGCGTCTCTCGCGGGCTGTTTCGATTAGAGTCCCCTCTATCAAACGCAGCGCGCGGTTTCACGTATTCTGGCAACGCTCGCAACATGCCACCGCCCCATGCAGACGGTCGTGCGAGCACATCGAACACGACATGAAACAAGGAGGAAGACAATGATTCAACTGACCCGCCCGTTGCGCGCACTGGCCGTCGCAAGTGCACTGCTCGCTTGCGCCGCCCCCACCTTCGCCCAGGCCGACAGCCCCATCGGCATGTGGCAGACGATCGACGACAATACCCATGCACCGAAGGCGCTCGTGCAGATCGCCGACGACGGCGAAGGTTCGCTGTCGGGCAAGGTCGTCAAGGGTCTCGGCGCCAACGACACGCCCGATCGCCGCTGCACCGCATGCACGGACGAACGCAAGGATCAGCTCATCAAGGGCATGACGATCATCAAGGCGATGAAGAAGGACGGCGACCACTGGGACGGCGGCAACATCCTCGACCCGGAAAACGGCAAGGTCTACAAGTGCAAGATGTCGCTGGAAGACGGCGGCCAGAAGCTCGTCGTGCGCGGCTACATCGGCGTATCGCTGCTCGGCCGGTCGCAGACCTGGGTTCGCGCGCAATAATGCGACGCGCGTCGACACGCGCGACGCAATGAGAAATCGGCCTGCGACGACGTCGTCAGGCCGATTTCCTTTTGATGTGGGCGTGAATGAAATCGATCGATATCACGCCGCATGCTTCAACGTATCCGGTGCATAGCTGCCCGGTGCGCGATACGCCGGCGCTGCCGCACTCCGCACCGCCGCCGCCTTCGATTGCGTGTGCTTGCGCATCCGTGCGGACAGTGTGTTGCACAGGTTCACGCCTGCGTCACCGTACAGCTCGCGCATCACCTGCATCAACGTACCGGTCTCATGCCAGACCTTGAAGCGGCGATGGCATGTCTGATACGACGGGTAACGACGCGGCATCGCGGACCAGGTCGCGCCGCTATAGATCACCCAAAGTACGCCGTTCAGGACGGCGCGCGTGTTGGCCAATGGTCGGCCGCGCAACTCGGTGCGCGGCTGCATTTCGGGTAGAAGCGGCACGACGCAGCGCCACTCATGGTCGGTCAGATCGCGATACGGTGTCATGAACATCTCCAGCCTTAGGAACCATGACACAACGATATCGGCTGACCTCAACCGTGAATATAAGACAAGTCCGAAAATACCCCGAGACCGCGAGAATTTGACCGGAATTGACGTTTGATGCCCGTCACTTGTCGAAAACTGCGATCAGGTCAGCGAAGTATCGACGATGCGGCGCGGCGTTTCGAGGTATTCCTTCGACTGCATCTCGACGATCCGCGATACCGTGCGCGCGAACTCGTTCGCCATCGGCCCTTCGACGTACAGTTGCTCCGCCGGCACCGCCGCGGACATCAGCAGCTTGACCTTGTGGTCGTACAGCACGTCGATGAGCCAGGTAAACCGCCGCGCCTCGGACGCCATCCGCGGTGACATCTGCGGCACTTCCGACAGCACGATCGCGTGGAAGCGGCTGGCCAGCTCGAGATAGTCGTTCTGCGAACGCGGGCCGCCGCACAGTGTCGCGAAATCGAACCAGACGACCCCGTCGGCCTTGCGCAGTGCCTTCAACTCGCGCTTCTCGATATGCAGGATCGGGCTTTCGTCCGGTACCGCGGCGAGCTTCGCGAACGCATGACGCAGTTCGCGATCCGCGTCCGCGCCGAGCGGCGTGTGATACATCTGCACCTGCGCGAGCGTGCGCTGGCGATAGTCGACACCCGCGTCGACGTTCAGCACGTCGAGCTTTTGCTTGAGCAGCGCGATCGCCGGCAGCATGCGGTCTCGATGCAGGCCATCGGGATACAGATCGTCGGGATCGTAGTTGGACGTCATCACGAACTGCACGCCGTTGTTGAACAGGCGATCGAGCAGCCGGTAGAGGATCATCGCGTCCGCGATGTCCGACACGTGGAATTCGTCGAAACAGATCAGCCGATAGCGCTTCGCGATACGTCGCGCGAGCTCGTCGAGCGGATCGGCCTGCCCTTTCAGTTCCTCGAGCTCGCGGTGGACTTCACGCATGAATTCGTGGAAGTGCAGGCGCGTCTTGCGCTGCACGGGCACCACCGCAAAGAAGCTGTCCATCAGGAAGCTCTTGCCGCGACCGACGCCGCCCCACATGTAGACGCCGCGCGGGAGGTCCGGATGATTGATGAGCTTCTTGAACGCGTTCGAGCGGCGCGCCTTGTAGTCGACCCATTCGTCGAAACAGTGCTGCAGGCGATCGACGGCCGCGCGCTGCGCGGGATCGGACTGATAGCCGCGCGTGGTCAATTCGCGCGTGTAGTATTCGGTGACGTTCATCAGGCAAACCGGAAAAAACGAAGGCGAGCGGGAAACCCCCGCCCGCCTTCGTCATGAGACGGCTGCGCCGACCGATGGCCGGCCGACGCTATACCGCGCTCAGCTGTTCAGCGAGCGCTTGTCGACGGCGAGCGCCGCTTCGCGCATCACTTCCGACATCGACGGGTGCGGATGGCAGATGCGGGCGATGTCTTCCGACGCCGCCTTGAATTCCATCGCCACCACGGCTTCCGCAATCAGGTCCGACGCATTCGCGGCGATCACGTGCACGCCGAGCAGTTCGTCGGTCTTCGCATCCGCGATCATCTTCACGAAGCCGTCCGGCGCGTTCATGCCGAGCGCGCGGCCGTTGATCGAGAACGGGAACTTGCCCGACTTGATCTCGCGGCCCTCGGCCTTCAGCTGCTGTTCCGTCTTGCCGACCCATGCGATTTCCGGGTACGTGTAGATCACCCACGGAATGCAGTTGTAGTCGATGTGCGGCTTCTGGCCGTCGATCACTTCCGCGACCAGCACGCCTTCGTCTTCCGCCTTGTGCGCGAGCATCGGGCCGCGCACCACGTCGCCAATCGCGTACACGTTCGGCACCGCCGTACGGCAGTGGTCGTCCACGTCGATGAAGCCGCGCTCGTTCGCCTTCAGGCCGATTGCCTCGAGGCCGAGGTTGTCGGTATTCGGCACGCGGCCGACCGACACGATCAGGCGGTCGGCGTCGAGCGTCTGCGCGTTGCCGTCCTTGTCCGTGTAGGCGATCGACACACCGTTCTCGGTCGCCTTCACTTCACCGATCTTCACGCCGAGATGGATGTCGAGGCCCTGCTTCTTGAACAGCTTGGCCGCTTCCTTCGCGAGCGCTTCGTCGGCTGCGCCGAGGAATGCCGGCAGCGCTTCGAGCACCGTCACTTCGGCACCCAGGCGGCGCCACACCGAGCCGAGCTCGAGGCCGATCACGCCTGCGCCGATCACGGCGAGCTTCTTGGGCACCGAGTCGAACGTCAGCGCACCTTCGTTGTCCGACACGATCTTGTTGTCGACCGGGATGCCCGGCAGGTGACGCGCCTTCGAGCCCGTCGCGATGATCACGTTCTTCGCGGTGACGACTTCGGTTTCACCCTCGCCGCTCACTTCGATCTGCACGCCGGCGTCCGTCTTGCCGGTGAACTTGCCATGGCCCTTCAGCCAGGTGATCTTGTTCTTCTTGAACAGGAACTCGATCCCGCTCGTCATCTTCTCGACGATCGCGTCCTTGCGGCCCAGCATCTTCGCGACGTCGATCTTCACGCCGTCGACCGTGATGCCGTGGTCGGCCAGGTGATGCGACGTGTTCTCGAACTCTTCCGACGATGCGAGCAGCGCCTTCGACGGGATGCAGCCGACGTTCAGGCACGTGCCACCGAGCTTCAGCGCGCCGGCCGGGTTCTTCCACTTCTCGATACAGGCAACGGTCTTGCCGAGCTGCGCGGCGCGAATCGCGGCGATGTAGCCGCCGGGGCCGGCGCCGATCACGACGACGTCAAATTCCTTGGACATGACAATCCTTTCTACTTGTACGCCCGCACGCTCGCGCGTGTGCGCGAGCGTGCGGGGCGGGTCAATGCAGTGAGACTCGGCTTACAGGTCGAGCAGCAGGCGTGCCGGATCTTCCAGCGCGTCCTTCATCGCGACGAGCGACAGGACTGCTTCGCGGCCGTCGATGATCCGATGGTCGTACGACAGTGCCAGGTAGTTGATCGGACGGATCACGATCTGGCCGTTTTCGACAACCGGGCGCTCCTTCGTCGCGTGCACGCCGAGGATGGCCGACTGCGGCGGGTTGATGATCGGGGTCGACAGCATCGAGCCGAACACGCCGCCGTTCGAGATCGAGAACGTACCGCCCGTCATTTCCTCGATCGACAGCTTGCCGTCCTTCGCCTTCTGGCCGAATTCGGCGATCTTCTTCTCGATCTCGGCGAGGCTCAGCTGATCCGCGTTGCGCAGGATCGGCACGACCAGGCCGCGCGGCGAACCGACCGCGATACCGATGTCGAAGTAGCCGTGGTAGACGATGTCGTTACCGTCGATCGACGCGTTCACCAGCGGGAACTTCTTCAGCGCGTGCACGGCCGCCTTCACGAAGAACGACATGAAGCCGAGCTTCACGCCATGTTCCTTCTCGAACTTGTCCTTGTACTTGTTACGCAGTTCCATGACCGGAGCCATGTTGACTTCGTTGAACGTCGTCAGGATCGCGTTGGTCTGCTGCGACTCGAGCAGGCGCTCGGCGATACGCGCACGCAGGCGCGACATCGGCACGCGCTGTTCCGGACGGTCGTTCAGCCACGTCGCTGCCGACGCCGGCACCTTCACTTCCGGCAGCGACGGCTTCGCAGCGGCGGTCTTCGCCGGTGCGGCGGCCGGAGCAGCCTTCGGTGCGCTGCCTGCGGCCAGCGCGTCGCCCTTCGTGACGCGGCCGTCGCGGCCCGAACCTGCGACGTCGCCCGTCGACAGGCCCTTCTCGGCCAGCAGCTTCGCTGCGGCCGGCGATGCGGCGGCCGAGCTCGATGCCGTTGCGGCAGCCGGCTGTGCGGCCGGTGCGGCTGCGGCGGGCGCTGCTGCCGGCTTGACTTCGGCGGCACCTGCCGCTGCTTCGGCAGCACCTGCCTTCGCTTCGGTGTCGATCGTCGCGATCAGTTGATCGGCAACCACCGTGTCACCGTCGTTCTGCAGCACTTGCGCGAGCACGCCCGCTGCCGGTGCCGGCACTTCGAGCACGACCTTGTCGGTCTCGAGTTCGATCAGAATTTCGTCTTGCGCAACTGCTTCGCCCGGCTTCTTCTTCCACTGCAGCATGGTCGCTTCCGAAACCGACTCCGAAAGCTGGGGGACTTTGACTTCTACGATAGCCATGTGATTTTCCTGGATGCTTAATCTGGGTAATGACGAGGTTCGTGCGACTCCTTCGGCCGATGCGGCGCGCCACGCGCCCGGCAGGCCAAGGAAGACGGGAAAGCGCCGCGCGCCTTCCCGTTTCGCTTCCGTCGGTTATTTCGCGATCGATCCGCTCTTCAGGCGGCCGAATGCCCCTTCGATCAGGGCCTTCTGCTGCTCGTAGTGCTTCGCGTAGTAGCCAACCGCCGGCGAGGCCGAAGCCGGACGGCCGCTGTATGCCAGCTTCTGCCCTTCCTTCATGCCTTCCTTCAGATGGTGCTCGACGTAGAACCAGGGACCCTGGTTCTGCGGCTCGTCCTGCACCCAGACCACTTCAGTCGCGTTCTCGTACTTCTTCATTTCGGCTTCGAACTGCTTGTGCGCGAACGGATACAGCTGCTCGATACGGATGATCGCGACGTCGTTCGCCTTCGCTTCGCGGCGATGCGCGACGAGGTCGTAGTACACGCGGCCCGAGCAGGCCAGCACGCGCTTGACCTTCTTCGCGTCGATGCCGCCGTCGGTTTCGCCCAGCACCGGCTGGAACGAACCCTTCGCCAGTTCCGACAGGTCCGACACCGCTTCCTTGTGACGCAGCAGCGACTTCGGCGTGGCGACGATCAGCGGCTTGCGGAACAGGCGGATCATCTGGCGGCGCAGCAGGTGGAAGATCTGCGCCGGCGTCGTCGGTTGAACGACTTGCATGTTGTGATCGGCACACAGCTGCAGGAAACGCTCGATGCGCGTCGACGAGTGTTCCGGACCCTGGCCTTCGTAGCCGTGCGGCAGCAGCATCGTGAGACCCGACACGCGGCCCCACTTCACTTCGCCCGACGAGATGAACTGGTCGATCACGACCTGCGCGCCGTTGACGAAGTCACCGAACTGGGCTTCCCACAGCACGAGCGTATTCGGCTCGGCGGTCGAGTAACCGTATTCGAAGCCCAGCACCGCTTCTTCCGACAGCACCGAGTCGATCACCGTAAACTTCGCCTGACCGTCGGCGATGTTCTGCAGCGGCACGTACGTGCCGTCGTTCCAGCGCTCGCGGTTCTGGTCGTGCAGCACCGCGTGACGGTGCGTGAACGTGCCGCGGCCCGAGTCCTGGCCCGTCAGGCGCACCGAGTAGCCCGATGCGACGAGCGACGCGAATGCGAGGTGTTCGCCCATGCCCCAGTCGAGCGGCTGGTCGCCGCGCGCCATGTTGCGGCGGTCGTTGATCACGCGCTCGACGAGCGGGTGAACCTTGAAGTTATCCGGGACCGTCGTGATGCGTTCGCCGAGGCGCTTCAGTTCGGCGAGCGGCACGGCCGTGTCGGCTGCATCCGTCCACTTGCGGTTCAGGAACGGAACCCAGTCGACCGCGTACTTGCTCTTGTAGTTCGACAGGACCGGGTCGACCGTGTGATGACCGTCGTCCATCGCCTTGCGGTATGCCTTCACGTAGTTGTCGGCATCTTCCGCGGTGATCACGCCCTGCTGCACGAGCTTTTCGGCGTACAGCGCACGGGTGCCCGGGTGCTGCGCGATCTTCTTGTACATCAGCGGCTGCGTGACGGCCGGCGTGTCCTGCTCGTTGTGGCCCAGCTTGCGGAAGCAGACGATGTCGATCACGACATCCTTGTGGAACTGCATCCGGTAGTCGATCGCGATCTGGATCGCGAGCACGACGGCTTCCGGATCATCGCCGTTCACGTGCAGCACCGGCGCTTCGATCATCTTGACCACGTCGGTGCAGTACAGCGTCGAGCGCGCATCGCGCGGGTCCGACGTCGTGAAGCCGATCTGGTTGTTGATGACGATGTGCAGCGTGCCGTGCGTGCCGTAACCGCGCGTCTGCGCGAGGTTCAGCGTTTCCATCACGACGCCCTGGCCGGCGAAGGCCGCGTCGCCGTGGATCTGCACCGGCAGCACTTGCAGGCCGTCTTCGTCGCCGCGACGGTCCATGCGCGCCTTCGCGGAACCTTCGACCACCGGGTTCACGATTTCGAGGTGCGACGGGTTGAACGCGAGCGACAGGTGGACCGGGCCGCCTTCGGTCGACACGTCCGACGAGAAGCCCTTGTGGTACTTCACGTCACCGGCCGGCAGGTCGTCAACGTGCTTGCCTTCGAATTCGGCGAACAGGTCGGCCGGCATCTTGCCCAGCGTATTGACCAGCACGTTCAGGCGGCCGCGGTGCGCCATGCCGATGATGATTTCCTGCACGCCGCTCTTGCCTGCATGCTGGACGACTTCGTCCATCGCCGCGATGAAGCTTTCGCCGCCTTCGAGCGAGAAGCGCTTCTGGCCGACGTACTTGGTGTGCAGATAGCGCTCGAGGCCTTCCGCTGCCGTCAGGCGATTCAGGATGTGCTTCTTCTTGTCGATCGAGAAGGACGGCGTCGCGCGCGTCGACTCCAGGCGCTCCTGCCACCAGCGCTTCTGCTCCGGATCGCTGATGTACATGTACTCGGCGCCGATCGTACCGCAGTACGTGTCACGCAGGCCCTTGACGATGTCGCGCAGCGAAGCCTGGTCGAAACCGAAATACAGGTTGCTTGCGCTGTACGTCTGGTCGAGGTCGCCTTCCGAGAAGTCGTAGAACGCGGGTTCGAGTTCGGGAATGGCGGGACGTTCGCGACGCTTCAGCGGATCCAGATTGGCCCATTGCGAGCCGAGGAACCGATATGCGCTGATGAGGGACTGGACGTGGACCTGCTTGCGCGCGGTCGCCAGATTGCTGGTGCTTTCGCGCGGGATGAAGGCATTGGCCTTCGCACGCTCGGCAAACGATTCGACGATCGGGAAATGAGCGACGTCATTGGCATTCGAGCCGTCCGTTGCAGGCACGTTCTGCAGCGCGTCGAAATACTCTCGCCAGTTCTCCGGCACCGACGCCGGATTGTTGAGATATGCATCGTACAGTTCTTCAACGTACGAAGCATTGCCGCCGAACAGATAGGAGTTCAGCTGAAACTGCTTCATTACATCTGACATTTTACGCTCACCTTTCTTCGAGCTTCTCGAGAAATAGCGGGTTACTCAACCTTCCGCGACACGGCCTGACCGTTTAGCGGATTGCGAATCAAGTCTTGCTTGGAAGGACCTAAAACTTGCGTGCGCGCAGCATATCACAGAACCGTTACCGGAGTTCACGACGAAATGTGCCTGAAAGCACCGCGTGACGGGGTTGTGCCGGATTGCCACGCCCCGCGGGAACAGTGTTTTGCAGTCCGCCCGACTGCACATCGCGCCAATCGGGATAGGGGCGGTCAGTAACCTGGCCGATCCCCTCCCACACCACCCGGCATGCGGGTCCGCACCGGGCGGTTCGAGCAGTTGAGGTCAGGAGAGTCGGGGAACGCCAAGCCGGTCGAAGTAAGCAGTGGGCAACGCTCGGTTCAGCATCTGATAGCTATTGCGCCACCAGCAACGGCTGTTCCTCCCCACACTCGGTCGCCCTCATGCAGTTGCGCTTCACTTCATTTGCCGTGATCAGCTCATGGCGGGACTTGCACCCGCAGGAGTGCGCCCATGCTGGGCGCACATGCAAAAAAGGCTGCCCGAAGGCAGCCCTTTCCGTCATGCACGGGAACAGTCGATGCTCAGTCGACCGCGCCTTCGCGGCTCGCGCGGCGACGCTCGTGCTCCTTCAGGAAGCGCTTGCGCAGGCGGATCGACTGCGGCGTCACTTCCACGAGTTCGTCGTCGTCGATGAATTCGACCGCGTATTCGAGCGACATCTGGACCGGCGGCACGAGACGCACGGCTTCGTCGGTCCCCGACGCACGCACGTTGGTCAGCTGCTTGCCCTTGATCGGGTTCACGACGAGGTCGTTGTCGCGGCTGTGGATGCCGATGATCATGCCCTCATACAGCGCGTCGCCCGGCTTCACGAACATGCGGCCGCGATCCTGGAGCTTCCACAGTGCGTATGCCACCGCCGCGCCGTCGTCCTGCGAGATCAGCACGCCGTTGCGGCGCTCGAACACCGAGCCGTCCTTGACCGGCGCGTACGAGTCGAAAATGTGGCTCATCAGGCCCGTGCCGCGCGTCAGCGTCAGGAATTCACTCTGGAAGCCGATCAGGCCGCGCGCCGAGATCTTGTATTCGAGACGCGTGCGGCCACGGCCGTCCGACGCCATGTCGAGCATTTCGCCCTTGCGGCGGCCGAGCTCCTCCATCACGCCACCCTGGTGCTCGTCCTCGACGTCGACGGTCAGCAGTTCGTACGGCTCGTGCCGCACGCCGTCGATTTCCTGCATCACCACGCGCGGACGCGACACGGCGAGCTCATAGCCTTCGCGGCGCATGTTCTCGACGAGAATCGTCAGGTGCAGTTCGCCGCGGCCCGACACTTCGAACACGGTTTCGTCGCCCGTGTCCTTCACGCGCAGCGCGACGTTGTGGTTCAGTTCCTTCATCAGGCGGTCGCGGATCTGGCGGCTCGTCACGAACTTGCCTTCACGGCCGGCCAGCGGCGACGAGTTGACGAGGAAGTTCATCGTCAGCGTCGGCTCGTCGACGGTAATCATCGGCAGCGCTTCGGGCGTATCGACCGCGCAGATCGTCGCGCCGATGCCGACGTCTTCAATACCGTTGATCAGCACGATGTCGCCGGCTTCGGCCGACTCGACCTGCACGCGCTCGAGGCCCTTGAACGACAGCACCTGGTTGATCTTGCGGTTCAGCACGTCGCCCTCCGGACCGAAGCGCATCACGACCGGCTGCCCCGGCTTGATGCGGCCGCGCGTGATGCGGCCGACGCCGATCCGGCCGACATACGTCGAGTAGTCGAGCGACGTGATCTGGAGCTGCAGCGGCGCTTCCGGATCGGCCGGGCGAACCGGCACGTGCGCGAGGATCGCTTCGAACAGCGGGCGCATGTCGCCTTCGCGGGCCGCCGGATCGAGCGACGCATAACCGTTCAGGCCCGATGCGTAGACGATCGGGAAGTCGAGCTGCTCTTCGGTCGCGCCGAGCTTGTCGAACAGGTCGAAGGTCTGGTTGATGACCCAGTCGATCCGCGCACCCGGACGGTCGATCTTGTTGACGACGACGATCGGCTTCAGGCCGAGCGCGAGCGCCTTCTTCGTGACGAAGCGCGTCTGCGGCATCGGACCTTCGACGGCGTCGACGAGCAGCAGCACCGAGTCGACCATCGACAGCACGCGCTCCACCTCGCCACCGAAGTCCGCGTGCCCCGGCGTGTCGACGATGTTGATGTGCGTGCCTTCGTATTCGACCGCGCAGTTCTTCGCGAGAATCGTGATCCCGCGCTCTTTTTCGATGTCGTTCGAGTCCATCACCCGCTCGGCAATCTGCTGGTTCTCGCGGAAGGTGCCGGACTGGCGGAGCAGTTGGTCGACGAGCGTGGTCTTGCCGTGGTCGACGTGAGCGATGATGGCGATATTGCGAAGGGCGCGGGTCATAGAAACCTGGAAATTCGTTGAACGCGCAAACGCGCACGCTCGTCAGTCACCGGGACACGTGCGCGCGCGTTGCAGCTTGGAAAGCCACAAATTATAGCACGTGAGAATGTCGAAAGCCGGACCAGCGGTTGCAACGCAGCAAACGAAGCCTTCCCGCCCTCGCCACAAGCGAGGCAAACCGGCCGGCGCCGCCACCGGTGAGCCGAAAACCCTGGCGACCACAAGGAGATTCCGGACCGCGGAGCGCGCCCTCGCCCGATCGATTAACATTTGCCGCGGCAAGCAAATTGCGCCTATACTGCTGCCTAGTCAACTATTGCAGCTTCAGGGTTTTATGTCGGATTCTCCTTCCCAACCGCCGGTTTCACCGCTTTCCACGTATCAGATGAACGACAGCGTCGGTTATCTGATGTCGCGCGTGAAATCGGTGATGACCAATCTCGTCACGCAGCGCACGCAGGAAGAGCTCGGCATTACGGGCACGCAGGCGAGCATGCTGTTCATGATCGCGGTCGGCAAATGCTCGACGGCCGCCGAGCTCGCGCGGGAATACGGGATCGACGCGAGCGCGGTCACCCGCCTGCTCGACCGTGTCGAGAAGCGCGGCCTGCTGTCCCGTGTGCGCAGCATCGAGGATCGGCGGGTCGTGCGCCTCGAGTTGACCGACGAAGGCCGCGCGCTTGCCGAGCGGCTGCCCCCGGTGTTCCGCAGCGTGCTCGACGAACTGCTGGGCGGGTTTACGCCCGAAGAAGTCGGCTTCCTGAAGAGCATGCTGCGCCGCATTCTCAGCAACTACTGCGAGACTGCGGGCGGTGGCGTCGCGCAATAGTTGCCATAACAATTACTTTTGACAGATTAATGTAAGGAAATCCTTGCAGTGTCCATCATTCATTCCGAGTCAGGGAGCCGCGCGATGAAATCCTCCCCGTTGTCCGTGCGCGCCGGGTCGTGCCGCGCCGCCGTCGCCGCCGCGGTTGCCGCACTGGCGCTGGCGGGCTGCGCAAACTACATCGGCATCAAGAGCGACAAGCAGATCGCTCCTCCATCGCAATTCGAAACCACCCAGAGCCTGCCCGCCCAGGGCGGCCAGTGGCCGGCGCTCGACTGGGCCAACCAGTTCGGCGATCCGCAGCTGCCGAAACTGATCGACGAGGCGCTGCAGGGCAACCCGTCGATCGCCCAGGCGCAGGCGCGCATCGCGAAGGCGTCGTCGTACATCGAATCGTCGCGCTCGAACCTGATGCCGAAGGCCGAAGCCAGCTATTCGTGGACGCGCGAGCTGTATTCGTCGAACGCGCTGTTCCCGCCCCCTTACGGCGGCCAGTGGTACAGCGAGAACAACGCGCTCGCGAGCGCGTCGTGGGATCTCGACCTGTGGGGCAAGAACCGCGAGCGCCTGCATATGGCCGTGTCGCAGGAAAAGGCCGCCGAAGCCGACATGCAGCAGGCGCGCATCACGCTCGCGTCGTCGGTCGCCCGCACCTACAACTCGCTCGCGCAACTGTATGCGCTGCGCGACATCGCGCAACGCGAGATCACCAACCGCCAGACGGTCGGCAAGATCACCGACGGCCGCGTGTCGGCCGGTCTCGACACCAACGTGGAACGCCAGACGGCGCGCGGCAACATCGCGACGACCCAGGCGTCGCTGTCCGACCTCGACGGCCAGATCACGACCGTGCGCTACCAGCTCGCCGCGCTGCTCGGCAAGGGTCCGGACCGCGGGCTGCAGATCGCCGCGCCGGTCATGAACCCGACCGGCGAAGTCGCACTGCCCGGCAACCTGCCGGCCGACCTCGTGTCGCGCCGCCCGGACATCGTCGCCGCGCGCTGGCAGGTCGAGGCCGCGATGCACGACGTGAAGGAAGCGAAGGCCGAATTCTTTCCCGACGTGAACCTCGCGGCCGCCTTCGGCTTCGATGCGTTCGGCTGGGGCAAATTCCTGAATTTCGCGAGCCGCCAGGCACAGTTCGGCCCGGCGATCCACCTGCCGATCTTCGATGCCGGTGCATTGCGCGCGCAGCTCAAGGGCCGCTATGCGGACTTCGACCTGTCGGTCGCGAACTACAACCAGACGCTGATCAACGCGCTGAACGACGTCGCGACGCAGGTCGCGTCGATCCGCGCGGTCGATCGCCAGATGGACGACGCGCAGCGTGCGCTCGATGCGTCGACACGTGCGTACGACCTCGCCGTGATCCGCTACAAGGCCGGCCTGTCGCCGCAACTCCAGGTGCTGACCGCAGACAGCAACCGCCTCGCATCGGAACAGACGGTGACCAACCTGAAGATGCGCCGGCGCGACATGCAGCTCGCGCTGATCAAGGCACTTGGCGGCGGGTTCGACGCAACCGGCACGCGGCTCGCCGCACCCGACGCCGACATGCAGACAAGCCAGGCCGCGAACTGATCCGGCGCCACTACTACGCAGACACTCGAAATAACGGACGGAGAAAATCGCCATGAGCGACCCTCAACAAAACGCCGCCAGCGCACAGCCGCAGAACAACGGGAAGCGCAAACGGATGATGACGCTGCTGATCGCGGTCATCGTGATCGCGGCCATCGCGTACGGTCTGTACTACTTCCTCGTCGCGCGCTTCCATGAAGAGACCGACGACGCGTACGTGAACGGCAACGTCGTGCAGATCACGCCGCAGGTCACAGGTACCGTGATCGCCGTGAAGGCCGACGATACGCAGACGGTCAAGGCCGGCGATCCGCTGGTCGTGCTCGACCCGGCCGACTCGCAAGTCGCGCTGCAGCAGGCCGAGGCCAACCTCGCGCAGACGGTGCGCCAGGTGCGCGGCCTGTTCGTCAACGACGATCAGTACCGCGCGCAAGTCGCGCTGCGCCAGTCCGACCTGTCGAAGGCGGACGACGACCTGCGCCGCCGGATGGCCGTCGCGCAGACGGGCGCCGTGTCGCAGGAGGAAATCTCCCATGCACGCGACGCGGTGCGCGCCGCGCAGGCGTCGGTCGACGCGGCGCAACAGCAACTCGCATCGAACCGCGCACTGACCGCGAACACGACGATCGCGTCGCACCCGAACGTGATGGCCGCGGCAGCGAAGGTGCGCGACGCGTACCTCGCGAACGCGCGTAACGTGCTGCCCGCGCCGGTCACCGGCTACGTCGCGAAGCGCTCGGTGCAGGTCGGCCAGCGCGTGTCGCCGGGCAACCCGCTGATGTCGGTCGTGCCGCTGAACGCGGTGTGGGTCGACGCGAACTTCAAGGAAGTCCAGCTCAAGCACATGCGCATCGGCCAGCCGGTCGAATTGACCGCCGACATCTACGGCTCTTCAGCCGTCTACCACGGCAAGATCGTCGGCTTCTCGGCCGGGACGGGTTCGGCGTTCTCGCTGCTGCCGGCGCAGAACGCGACGGGCAACTGGATCAAGGTCGTGCAGCGTCTGCCGGTGCGTATCGAGATCGATCCGAAGGAACTCGAGAAGCATCCGCTGCGCATCGGCCTGTCGATGCAGGTCGACGTCAACATCAAGGACGAGCGTGGCGACCAGCTCGCCAACGCGCAGAACACGGTCTACGAAACGAACGTGTTCGCAAAGTACGGCGACGAAGCCGACGCCGAGATCGCGCGCATCATCGCCGAGAACGCTGGCGGCAACGCGCCGGCACCAGCCGCGGCGAAGTCGAACGGCGCCGCGAAGATGATGTAACGGCTCCGACTCCGGAAAAACTACCGACATGGCACAGGCTCCCGTCTCCCACCCGCCCCTGCAGGGCGGGCAACTCGTGCTCGGAACGATCGCGGTATCGCTCGCGGTGTTCATGAACGTGCTCGACACGTCCATCGCGAACGTCGCGATCCCGACCATCTCGGGCGATCTCGGCGTGTCGTCCGACCAGGGTACATGGGTCATCACGTCATTCGCGGTCGCGAACGCGATCTCCGTGCCGCTGACAGGCTGGCTGACCGACCGCTTCGGCCAGGTCCGCCTGTTCCTCGCGTCGATCATCCTGTTCGTCATCTCGTCGTGGATGTGCGGACTGGCGCCAAGCTTGCCGTTCCTGCTCGCGTCGCGCGTGCTCCAGGGCGCGGTCGCCGGGCCGATGATTCCGCTGTCGCAATCGCTGCTGCTGTCGAGCTATCCGCGCGCGAAGGCGCCGATGGCGCTCGCGCTATGGTCGATGACGACGCTGATCGCACCGGTCGCGGGCCCGATCCTCGGCGGCTGGATCTCGGACAACTATTCGTGGCCGTGGATTTTCTACGTGAACATCCCGGTCGGTATCGCCGCCGCGCTGACCACATGGTCGATCTATCGCACGCGCGAATCGACGGTGCGCCGCGCGCCGATCGACGGCGTCGGCCTCGCGCTGCTCGTGCTGTGGGTCGGCTCCCTGCAGATCATGCTCGACAAGGGCAAGGATCTCGACTGGTTCTCGTCGACCACGATCATCGCGCTCGCGCTGATCGCGGTCATCTCGTTCGCGTTCTTCGTGATCTGGGAGCTGACGGCGGAACATCCGGTCGTCGACCTGTCGCTGTTCCGCAGGCGCAACTTCACGGGCGGCACGATCGCGCTCGCGGTCGGCTACGGGCTCTACTTCGGCAACCTGGTGCTGCTGCCGCTGTGGCTGCAGACCCAGATCGGCTATACGGCGACCGATGCAGGCCTCGTGATGGCACCCGTCGGGCTGTTCGCGATCCTGCTGTCGCCGCTGACCGGCAAGTTCCTGCCGCGTACGGACCCACGCTACATCGCGACCGCCGCGTTCCTGACGTTCGCGCTGTGCTTCTGGATGCGCTCGCGCTACACCACCGGTGTCGACGAGTGGTCGCTGACGCTGCCGACGCTCGTGCAAGGCATCGCGATGGCCGGCTTCTTCATCCCGCTCGTGTCGATCACGCTGTCCGGCCTGCCCGGCCACCGCATTCCCGCGGCATCGGGCCTGTCGAACTTCGTGCGGATCATGTGCGGCGGCATCGGCACGTCGATCTTCCAGACCGCGTGGGACCACCGGAACAACTTCCACCACGCGCAGCTGGTCGAGCAGACCAACCCGTACAACCCGACGTTCAACCAGGCCGTCACGCAGATGGGCAACCTCGGGCTGACGCAGGACCAGGCGCACGGCCTCATCAACAACATGGCCACGCAGCAGGCCGCGCAACTCGGCGTGAACGACCTGTTCTACATCTCGGCGGCGATCTTCGTGCTGCTGATCGGACTGATCTGGATCACGAAGCCCGAACGCGCGGGCGGCGGCGATGCGGGTGCCGCGGCGTCGGCTGCACACTGAGCACCGCGCTCGAACGAGCGCGCCCAACAAAAAGCCCGGTCGAAAATCGACCGGGCTTTTTTTCGCTCCGACGGCGCTTGCGCGCCGCGCGTCATGCGGCCGTCACGACGAGGCGTTCGGGTGCGAGCACGCCGTTGACCTTGCGAGCCACGCCGAGCAACCGGACCGCGTCGTACACGCGCACACGCTCGCCCTCCGCCGCATCGATCGAATCGAGCGCCGACAGCGGCAAACGCTGGCCATGCAGGAACCGCTTCGCGCAGGCTTCATCGAGACGCACCAGCGGAAACGTCGACAACAGCGCGTCGACCGGCTGAAGCCACGCGTCGCGCATCGCTTCGGCGGCATCGGACAGCGCGTCAAGCGTCACCGCATGTTCGAGCGTCAGCGCGCCGACACCCGTGCGACGCAGCATCGTCAGATGCGCGCCGCAACCGAGCGCTTCACCGATATCTTCGGCGAGCGTGCGCACATACGTACCCTTGCTGCAGGTTACGCGAAACGTCACGTCGGGCAGTTCGCAGGCCAGCAGGTCGAGCGCATGGATCGTCACGTTCCGGCCTTCCCGTTCGACGGTCTGGCCCGCGCGCGCATATTCATAGAGCGGCTTGCCGTCGCGCTTGAGCGCCGAATACATCGGCGGCACCTGCACGATCTCGCCGGTAAAGCGCGCGAGTGCCGCCTCCACCGCCGGGCGGTCGCATGCGACAGCGCGCGTGTCGAGCACGTCACCTTCCGCGTCGCCGGTGGTCGTACGCACGCCGAGACGCATCGTCGCTTCGTAAGTCTTGTCCGCTTCCAGCAAGTCCTGCGAGAACTTCGTCGCCTCGCCGAAGCACAGCGGCAACAGGCCCGAGGCCAGCGGATCGAGCGTGCCGGTATGGCCGGCTTTCTTCGCGAGAAGCAGACGCTTCGCGCGAATCAGTGCGTCGTTGCTCGACAGGCCGACCGGCTTATCGAGCAGAAGGACGCCGTCCAGCGCGCGCCGCGGCACGCATGGACGCTGGGGGGCTGCAGTCGTCATAGGGCGCGCGCGCTCAATCGTCCTTCGCGGGCGCGTCGGCTTCGTCGTCGTCCTTCGCGCGTGTCGAGTTGGCTTCCTTGATCAGACGCGACATTTCCACGGCCTTCTCGATCGTCTGGTCGTAATGGAAATGCAGCGTCGGCACCGTATGGATGTGCAGGCGCTTGAACAGCAGGTTGTGCAGGTGGCCCGACGCGTGGTTCAGCGCCTCCTGCGTCTTGTCCGGATCGCCGGTGAGCGCCGTGAAGTAAACCTTCGCGTGCGCGTAGTCCGGCGTGAGCTCGACGCTCTGGATGGTCACGATACCGATGCGCGGGTCCTTGACCTCGCGCATGATGAGTTCGGACAGATCGCGCTGAATCTGGTCGGCAATCTGAACGTTGCGATTGGGGGAAGTACGTTTCCTGGACATGATCGATCCGTGATCGGTTTATCAGGATGAAGCGGCGGGCCATTGTTGGCACGCCACCATGAAAATGGGCGGGACAGGCCCAAGCCTGCCCCGCCCCATGAGCCGATACGCGACGATTACAGCGTACGTGCGACTTCGGTCACTTCGAAGACCTCGAACTGGTCGCCTTCGATGATGTCGTTGAAGTTCTTCACCGACATACCGCACTCGAAGCCTTGCTTCACTTCCTTCACGTCGTCCTTGAAGCGCTTCAGCGACTCGAGTTCGCCCGTGAAGATCACGACGTTGTTGCGCAGCACGCGAACCGACGACGAGCGCTTGACGATACCGTCCGTGACCATACAACCAGCGACCGCGCCGATCTTCGGCACCTTGAACACCTGGCGCACCTCGACCGTACCGGTGATGACTTCGCGCTTCTCCGGCGCCAGCATGCCCGACATCGCCGCCTTCACCTCATCCACTGCATCATAGATGATGTTGTAGTAGCGGATGTCGACGCCATTGGCTTCCGCGAGCTTGCGCGCCTGCGCATCCGCACGCGTGTTGAAGCCAATGATGACGGCCTTCGACGCCGTTGCAAGGTTGACGTCGTTTTCGCTGATGCCGCCCACCGCGCCGTGCACGATCTGCACGCGCACTTCGTCGGTCGACAGCTTGAGCAGCGACTGCACGAGCGCTTCCTGCGAGCCCTGCACGTCGGCCTTGACGATAAGCGGCAGGTTCTGCACTTCGCCTTCGCCCATCTGCTCGAGCATGCTTTCCAGCTTTGCGGCCTGCTGCTTCGCGAGCTTCACGTCACGGAACTTGCCCTGACGGAACAGCGCGATTTCACGTGCCTTGCGCTCGTCCGGCAGCACGATCACTTCCTCGCCCGCACCCGGCACTTCCGACAGACCCTGGATTTCGACCGGGATCGACGGGCCGGCTTCCTTCGTCGGCTTGCCGTTCTCGTCGAGCATCGCACGCACGCGGCCGTAGGCCGAGCCCGCGAGCACGATGTCGCCGCGGTTCAGCGTACCGGACTGCACCAGGATCGTCGCGACCGGACCCTTGCCCTTGTCCAGCTTCGCTTCGATCACGATGCCCTTGGCCGGCGCCTCGACCGGTGCCTTCAGTTCCAGCACTTCGGCCTGCAGCAGCACGTTCTCGAGCAGGTCGTCGATACCGGCGCCCGTCTTGGCCGACACCGGCACGAACGGCGAATCGCCACCGTATTCTTCCGGCACGACGCCTTCCGCGACCAGTTCCTGCTTGACGCGATCGGGGTTCGCTTCCGGCTTGTCGATCTTGTTGATCGCCACGACGATCGGTACGCCACCCGCCTTCGCGTGGGCGATGGCTTCCTTCGTCTGCGGCATCACGCCGTCGTCGGCAGCCACCACCAGCACCACGATGTCGGTCGCCTTCGCGCCGCGTGCACGCATTGCCGTGAACGCCTCGTGACCCGGCGTATCGAGGAACGTGATGACGCCGCGCGGCGTTTCGACGTGGTATGCGCCGATGTGCTGCGTAATGCCGCCCGCTTCGCCCGCTGCGACCTTCGCGCGGCGGATGTGGTCGAGCAGCGAGGTCTTGCCGTGGTCGACGTGACCCATCACCGTGACGACCGGCGGACGCGGCAGTTGCTCCGCATCGGTACCGGTCTCGCCTTCGACCAGCAGCGCTTCCGGATCGTCCAGCTTCGCGGCAACCGCGCGGTGGCCCAGTTCCTCGACGACGATCATCGCCGTTTCCTGGTCCAGCACCTGGTTGATCGTGACCATCTGGCCCATCTTCATCATCACCTTGATGACTTCCGACGCCTTGATGGACATCTTGTGCGCGAGATCGGCGACCGAGACGGTCTCCGGCACGTGCACTTCACGCACGATCGGTTCGGTCGGCGCCTGGAACGACGATGCGCTGTCCTGGTGACGGCCACGACCCTTCGGGCCGCCGCGCCAGCCGCGGTCGACGCCGCCGCTCGAGTCGCCACGCGTCTTGATGCCGCGACGCTTGGCCGCGTCGTCCTGCCAGCCGCCCTTGCCGCCGCCCGGCTTCTTGTTGCGGTCGCCCGCGCCTGCCGGTGCCTGCGTGGTCGCCGGCGCTGCGCCGGCCGGCTTCTTCACGGCCGGACGTGCCTGTGCGCCTGCGCCTGCCGGCTTGGCCGGCTTGTGCAGCGTGCCCTTCGCTTCGGCCGGCTTCGGCGGTTCCACCGGCTTCGGCGGCTCGACTGCCTTGACCACGGCCTTGCGCGGCGTGTTCATCATTTCGCGGATCGCACGTGCCTCGGCTTCTGCCGCCGCGCGACGCTTGCTGATCTCTTCCTGCTCGGCGCGCGCCTTGTCCGCCGCCTCGCGGGCAGCATCCTCGGCCTTCTTAGCCGCTTCGCGCTGGGCCGCACGTTCGGCGGCCGCACGTGCTTCGTCCTGCGCGGACTGCGCACCGGCTGCTTCCTGCTGAGCTTCGGCGGCCTGCTGGGCAGCAGCCTGCTGCGCCGCAGCGGCTTCGGCCGCGGCACGCTTCGCCGCCGCTTCTTCCTCGGCACGGCGGCGCTCGGCTTCGGCCGCTTCCTCTCGGGCGCGGCGCTCGGCTTCCTCGCGCTCGAGGCGCTCCTGGCGCTCGCGCAGTTCCTGCGCCTGCTTCTCGAGCAGCTCGGCCTCGCGGCGCGCTTCTTCCTCGCGACGCTTCAGTTCTGCATCGTCGTCCGCTTCGGCGACCTGCGCCTGACCCTGTTCCGCACCCTCGGCCACGTCGTCGCGCTTGACGAACGTACGCTTCTTGCGGACCTCGACCTGAATGGTGCGAGCCTTGCCCGTCGCGTCAGACTGCTTGATCTCCGACGTATGCTTGCGGGTCAGCGTGATCTTGCGCTTGTCGCCGTCGGTTGCGCCGTGCGACTTGCGCAAATGATCGAGCAGACGCGCCTTGTCCGCCTCGGACAGCGCATCGTCTTCACTCGCTTTCTGGACGCCCGCTGCCTGCAGCTGTTCGAGCAGCACACCAGCAGGCATTTTCAGTTCCGCGGCAAATTGGGCTACGTTGTTACTCGCCATTCATTCCTCTTAGTGCAAGGACCAATTCCTTGCGGTTAGCATCGGGTCAGGCCATACGGCCGCCATCAAATCAGTGCGCCATGGTCATTTCTCACTGGAACCAGTGTTCACGTGCTTTCATGATCAACGCCTTAGCGGCATCCTCTTCCATCCCGGTCATATCGACCAGTTCATCCACGGCAAGCTCGGCGAGATCGTCGCGCGTCTGCATGCCGTGTTCGGCCAGCTTCGCGAGCAACTCCGGCGTGATGCCGTCGAGGCCCTTCAAATCCAGCGCTGCATTCTCGACCTTTTCTTCGTTCGCGATCGCCATCGTCAACAGTGCGTCGCGTGCGCGGTTGCGCAGCTCGTGCACGGTGTCCTCGTCGAACGCCTCGATTTCGAGCATTTCGTTGAGCGGCACGTAAGCGATCTCTTCGAGGCTCGTGAAGCCTTCGTCGATCAGGATGTCGGCAACTTCTTCGTCGACGTCGAGACGCGCCATGAACAGCGAACGCAGTCGGTCGCGCTCCTCACCCTGCTTCAGGGCGGATTCGTCCGGCGTCATGATGTTGATCTGCCAGCCGGTCAGTTCGCCGGCAAGG
This sequence comes from Burkholderia sp. Bp8998, assembly GCF_003854235.1. Lineage (NCBI taxonomy): Bacteria > Pseudomonadati > Pseudomonadota > Betaproteobacteria > Burkholderiales > Burkholderiaceae > Burkholderia > Burkholderia sp. Bp8998. The sequence goes on along the minus strand of NZ_QTQF01000029.1, from coordinate 35,486 downwards.
CGAACGTTCTGACCGCTGCGGCCGATCGCGACAGCCAGCTCGTTCTCGTCGACGACGACGTCCATCGAGTGCTTTTCTTCATCGACGACGATCGACTGGACGGCTGCCGGCGCGAGCGCGCCGATCACGAACTGGGCGGGATCCTCGGACCATAGCACGATGTCGATGTTTTCGCCACCGAGCTCGTTGCGCACGGCTTGCACGCGGGAGCCGCGGATGCCGACGCAGGTGCCGATCGGATCGATCCGCTTGTCGTAGGCGATCACGCCGATCTTCGCGCGCACGCCCGGATCGCGAGCGGCTGCCTTGATCTCGAGCAGGCCCTGCTCGATTTCCGGCACTTCCATCTCGAACAGCTTCATCAGGAACTCGGGCGCCGTGCGCGAGAGTTCGATCTGCGGGCCGCGCGCGGTGCGGTCGACCTTCGCGATGTATGCACGCACGCGGTCGCCCACGCGCAGGTTTTCCTTCGGGATCAACTGATCGCGACGCAGCAGTGCCTCGACACGACCCGATTCGACGATGAAGTTGCCCTTGTCGAGGCGCTTCACCGTGCCCGTCATGATCTTTTCGCCGCGCTCGAGGTAATCGTTCAGGATCTGCTCGCGTTCGGCATCGCGCACCTTCTGCAGGATCACCTGCTTCGCGGCCTGCGCACCGATACGACCGAACTCGATCGACGGTACCGGCTCCTCGATGAACTCGCCGACTTCGACGTCGGGCTTCTGCTCACGTGCTTCGAACAGCAGGATCTCGCGATCCGGCTCCTGCAAGCCTGCCTCGTCGGGCACGACGAGCCAGCGACGGAAGGTTTCGTGCTCGCCGCTTTCGCGATCGATATGGACGCGGATTTCGGCGCCTTCGTCGAACAGCTTCTTGGAAGCGGAAGCGAGCGCAGCCTCGAGGGCGCCCAGCACCACATCCTTGTCGACGTTTTTCTCGCGCGCCAGCGCATCCACCAGCATCAACACTTCGCGACTCATTATTTGCGGCTCCTAAAGTCAACTTGCGGAATCAGGCGGGCTTTGTCGATATCGGCCAGCGTGAAATCCAGCATGGCCGCCTCGCCCTTCTTCCTCTCAAATTCCAAACCGATCGTTTCGCCATTCGGCGCGTGCAGAATGCCCCGGTACGTCTTGCGCCCGTCCAGCGGCTTTTTCAAGGTCACGGAAACTTCGCTGCCGGCGAAGCGCTCGAAGTCGGCCAGCTTCTTCAACGGGCGGTCGAGCCCCGGGGACGAGACTTCGAGCCGTTCGTAATCGATGTTTTCGACCGTCAAGACGTGCTGGAGCTGACGCGTGACCTTTTCGCAATCTTCGAGCGAGATGCCGGCAGGCTGATCGATATAGATGCAAAGCATGCCGCGCCCGGTGCGCTCGAGATCCACCAGCTCGTAGCCGAGCCCGGTGACCGTGGTTTCTATCAGTTCCGTCAGTTGCACTGTGTCCTCTCAGGTGTTCGCGCCCGCCGCTCGCGATTCACCCGCGGGCGCGCGCCTTAGCCGGCGCAGGAAGCGCTACCCGAGATGCCTAACCGTTTCAGCAAAAAAAAATGGGCGGAACGCCCATCTTCTTACTGGTGGTCGCACCTGAGCCGCACATTGAATCCGTACGCCCAGCGACTCCGCGATTATAGCGATTTTTGGCGCAAACGCCAAGCCAGCCGGTAAAAGCAGCGTCCAGCCCACCTTTACCGACCAAAAATGCGAAACCGGACTGTCCGACCAGGCGGCACAATCCGGCGGCGCAATATATATACAGTCAAAAGCAAACCACGCAAGGCGAGGTGCCGACCCAACCGGACTCACGCCGATTTCGCCGGCACACCGGCGACTCACGCCGCCGTACGCCGCAAACGCTCAGCGACCGCGCGAGCGATTGCGCTGCGGACGCTGGCCGCCGCGCGCACCGCCACCGCCGTTGCCGGCGCCTTCGGCGCGATTGCCGTTGGGATTGCGGTTGCCGCCCTTGCCGCCGCCGCGCTTGGCGCCCGCGCCTTCACCACGCTTGGGGCCGGCGCCATACGACGCGCGATTGCCATCGACATCACGACCGCCACCCGAGCGGTTGCCATAGCCCGACGGCGAAACCGGCAAGCTGCCGTAGCCACTCAGGCCCGGCAGGCCCGGAGCGCCGCGCCGGCCACCACCGCGACGCGGCTGGTCGAGCTGACCATGCGCCGTCAGCACCGGCTCGCGGCCGATGAAGCCCATCGACGTCTGCATCGGATCCGGCTGGCGGCGCTCGGCCTGCCCGCTCCCACCGCGCTTGCCCTTTTCCTCGGACGGCGCCTTCAGGCCGACGGTCGCCATCAGCTTGCGCACCTGTGCCTCGTCGAGCTCTTCCCAGCGACCGCGCTTCAGGCCGCGCGGCAGCGGGATCGGACCGTGGCGCGTGCGGATCAGGCGGCTCACCATCAGGCCGGCCGCTTCGAACATCCGGCGTACTTCGCGGTTGCGGCCTTCGGCCAGTGCGACGTGATACCAGTGGTTGGTGCCTTCGCCGCCGCCGTCGCGGATGCGCAGGAAGTTCGCCGGGCCGTCATCGAGCTCGACGCCGTGCAGCAGCTTCTGCCGCATCCCTTCGGACAGCTCGCCGACGACGCGCACCGCATACTCGCGCTCGACGCTGTAGCGCGGATGCATGAAGCGGTTCGCAAGATCGCCCGACGTCGTCAGCATCAGCAGACCTTCCGTGTTGAAGTCGAGGCGGCCCACCGCAAGCCATTTCGCCGTCTTCATCGGCGGCAGGCGGTCGAACACAGACGGACGACCTTCCGGGTCCGCATGGCTGACGATCTCGCCCGTCGGCTTGTGATACAGCAGCACGCGCGGCGGCTTGTTCGGCAGCTTGCGCTTGACCGGCTTGCCGTTGATGCGGACCTGGTCGGTCGGCATGATGCGCTGGCCGATGTGCGCGGGTTCCCCGTTCACCGACACGCGGCCGGCGACGATCAGCTCTTCCATTTCGCGGCGCGAACCCATGCCGGCTTCCGCGAGCACCTTGTGGAGCTTCGGCGCGTCGTCGTCCGGCGACAGCACGCGCTTGTTCGTCGGCTGGCTGCGGCCGCGGCGCAGCATCGGCGCGCGCACGCCGCTGCCGCCCGCCGAGTTGTCCGCATCGAATGCCGGCGACGTCACATACGCGAACAGATCGTCTTGCGACGCCGCATCGACGTCGGCCTTCGCCGCGCCGCCTTCGGCCTTCGCCGCACCGCCGCGCCGTCCCTGACCGCCTTGGCCGCCCTGGGCACCCTTGGCCGCGCCTTCGCGCTTCCCGGCCGGCTTGCGGGTGCCCTTGGCCGTGCCTTCCTTACGCGGCGCGCGTGCGGGTTGCGCTTCCGCCGCCTCGGCCGGCTGCGCGTCCGCGCCTTCGCCGCCCTGCGACTCTCCGTCGCCCTTCGACTTGGCCGCCGCGCGGCGACGCGCGATCAGGCTGCGCGGGCCACGCCGCAGGCCGCGGCGGGGACGCTCGTCACCACCCGCGGCCGGAGCGTCCTGCTCCGGCGCATCGTCGGCACGCGCGGCCTGCACGGCAGGCGCGGACGATTCAATATCGTGGATATCAGTCAAAACAACCTCAAAATGTCAGGTCTCGCGCCCGACTCGGGCGCGGCAAGAAGTCGGCCGCGATCAGGCGCGGCGCTGTTCGGGTTCTGCTTCGTCGTCCGGCAGCGCGTCGGCGCCGATGGGCGCGCTGGCACTGCGTACGGCATCGGCGAGGCTGTCGGACGTATCGTCCAGCAACTCGCCTTCCGCGGGACGGGAGCGTGAGGCGTCGGCCTGGCCAGGCTCGCCCGGCATGTCGCCAGCCGCTTCCGCTCCGTCTCCGGCAACCGCGTCGGCGGCCGGCTTGCGATCTTCCTCGTTCCATTCCGCGCGCAGCGACTCGGGCTGCCCGCCGGCCGGCGCTGCTTCGGCGCCGCCCTGTTCCATCTGAACGCGATCAGCTTCCAGCGTATCGCGGTTCGGCATTTCCTGCGTCGACGCTACTTCCGTTGCAGCGTCGCCCGGCAATTCATCCGGCTGCACGCGCGGCTCGCCGGCCGCCGCTTCGTCGGCTTCCGGCATCGCGTCCGCCGCCGGCGCTTCGCCGTCGAAATCCATCGCCTGCTGCGCGAGCAGTGCGGCCTCGATGTTCGCGGCCGGCTCCTCGAGCGCCGGCAGGTCGTCGAGCGCCTTCAGGCCGAGATCGTCGAGGAACTGCTTGGTCGTCGCGTACAGCGCCGGACGGCCCGGCACGTCGCGATGCCCGATCACCTCGATCCAGCCGCGATCCTCGAGCTGCTTGACCACCTGCGTATTGACCGTGACGCCGCGAATCTCTTCGATGTCGCCGCGCGTGACGGGTTGCCGATACGCAATGATCGCGAGCGTTTCGAGCACCGCGCGCGAATATTTCGGCGGCTTCTCGGGATGCAGTCGGTCCAGATAATGGCGCATCGCCGGCTTGCTCTGAAAGCGCCATCCGGTTGCGAGCGCTACCAGTTCGACACCGCGGCCGGACCAATCCTGTTTCAGATCTTCGAGCAACGTGCGGACCGTGTCAGCCGACACGCCGTCGGCAAAGAGCTTGCGCAAGTCGCCGAGCTTCAGCGGTTCCTGCGCGCAGATCAAAGCAGTCTCGAGGACGATCTTCGCCTCTTGGGTATTCATGCAGCTAGGCCAGACCCTGTGGTCAAACGAACCGGATCAACAAACAGACGAAAGGAACGGAAGACGCGCTCGCCCGATTCTGATCGGTCATATTGATGGGAGCACGAACCGGGGGTGGCGAACCAACTTCAAGCCAGGCCCAAACCGGACGGAACAGCACGGCTCAACGACGGAACCGCGTGACTGAGCGCCATCTTACGCAAAATTGCCCTGTGCGTAAAGATGAGCCGAACGGGCCACCGCCCCCCACGCCGCAGCCGTTCCGTCCCCGTTTCAACGCAGGCCCGCGCCGCGCGCAAGGAATGCCCGCAAGCGCTCGACGCCCGCATCGATCTGTACCGGATCACACGCGTAGCACCAGCGCACGAACCCTTCCCCCTCCGGACCGAAGGCGCGTCCCGGCGCCAGTCCGAGGCCGGCCTCGCGCACCAGCGACTTGCAGAGCGCGAGGCTGTCGTCCGCGCCCGGCAAGCGCAGGAACAGGTACATCGCGCCAGGCGGAGGCGGCACGTCGACGCCCGGCAACGTGCGCAGCGCGGCAACCAGATGGTCACGCGCGGCGCGCAGTGCGGCAACGAACGAATGCACGAACGGCTCGCCGTCGCGCAGCGCGACTTCGCCCGCGGCCTGGATGAAACCCGGCGCGCACGACGTGTTGTATTCGATCAGCTTCGACAGATCGCCCATGACCGACGCCGGCGCGACCAGCCATCCGAGCCGCCAGCCCGTCATCGCCCAGGCCTTCGAAAACGAATTCACGACGATTACCCGCTCGTCTCGCGACGCGATATCGAGGAACGATGACGCGCCGTCCGTGCCGAACGCGAGCCGTTCGTACACCTCGTCGGCGACCACCCAGATGCCGTGGCGCCGGCAATGCGCGAGCACAGCCCGCTGGTCATCGCGGGACATCGTCCAGCCGGTCGGATTGTTCGGCGAGTTGACGAACAGCATCCGCGTGCCGGGCGTCAGCGTCGCGAGCAACTGGTCGACGTCGAGCCGCCAGCCCCCATCGCCATGATGGAGCGGCACGCACTCGACTTGTGCACCGAGGATCTTCGGGATCTCGACGAGATTCGGCCAAAGCGGCGTGACCGCGACGACGCGATCGCCCGGACCGACCAGCAACTGGGCGGCCAGCATCAGCGCACTCACGCCCGAACTCGTCACGGCGATCGTATCGGCCGCCGTCGCGCCGTGACGTGCGCTGACGTAAGCCGCAATCGCGTTGCGCAGCGGTACCGTGCCGAGGTTGTGCGTATAGAAGGTTGCGCCGTCGCGCAGCGCCGCGGCAGCCGCGTCGCGAATGAATGCCGGCGTCACGCGATCGGATTCACCGAACCAGAACGGCAGCACGTCGGACACGCCGAAGCCGGCGTTCGCCACTTCCCTGATCAGCGACGGACGCAGCGCCTGGACAGCGCTGCGTGCCGCCGGCTCGCCCGTCGCCGGGCCGACATCTGCGGAATGCGTCATCGAGAACCGCCACCGAGGAACACGATCCGCGTAGTGTACCGGCGCGCACGCCGGATCCGCACCCTCAGTCGAGATCCTCAGCCCTCGCCGGCATCTGGCGCGCGAGCTCCCAGATCGCCTGCGCGGCGGGCGACAGCGAGCGGTCGCGGCGGCGCACCAGCTCGACCGTACGTTCGGTACGTGGCGTCAGCGGCCGCGCGACCAGCGTCGATCCGGCCGGCAGCGGCAGCGACAGCCACGGCTGCACGCTCACGCCGACACCGGCCTCGACGAGCCCGAATACCGTCGCCGAATGCCCGAGCTCCTGCATGACCGTCGCATTCACCTGATGGGCGGCCAGCGCCGCGTCGATCAGCGGCCGGCTTCCGGACGCATGGTCGAGCAGGACAAGGCGCTCGCCGTCGAGCGCCGTCCACGGCACCTCGGCCCGCGCCGCGAGCGGATGATCGGCGCGCGCGACCAGGCAGAACGAGTCGGTCATCAACGGCTCGCACACGAGATCGGCAACCGTGAGCGGCCCGATGACGACGCCGAAATCGACCTCACTCGACTTCACCTTGCGCAGCACGTCGCTCTGCACGTCGTCACGCAGGCCGAGCGTGACGTACGGGAACTGGCGCTCGCACGACGCGACGACGCGCGGCATCAGCCGGCACGCGATCGTCGGGCTCGCGGCAACGATCACGCGCCCGCGCCGCTGCTCGCCAATCTCGCGAATCTCGCGCAGCGTGTCGTCGAGATCGTCGATCAGGCGGGACACGCTCGCGATCAGGTTCGCCCCGACGTCGGTCAACTGCACGTCGCGTGTCGTCCGATCGATCAGCTTCAGCCCGAGCTCGGCCTCGAGTTCGCGCACGCAACGGCTGACCGCGGACTGCGTGAGCCCGATCTCATCGCCCGCGCGGCTGAAGCTCCGGAGCCGCGCAACCTCGATGAATACGCGAAGCTGGCGCAGCGTAACGTTCATCCCCTCACCTCATCAATCGTCGATACCGATGCGCGATTTTAATGCGCAAGATCGGCTTCGATGTGCGAATCCGGCACCGGCCGCACATGTTTCGCTGCGGTGCAATATCCGCGCAAACGCACGTGGCACGGGCGGATTGCACTAGATTGGTGATTGTCCTGATTTGCTGGCGGGCTATTTTGGCGTCTTATACGCCCCTAGCTGACTTAGCCGTTAGCCCGCTGCCAAGCGGCTCTCGAGGGAATCGCCTCCGACATGGCACATATCGTGCTTTATCTGACGCACAGGGCGCAGGTTGAGTCGGACGGAAGGCAGAAACGCCGCTGCCGGCCAACCGGACGCCCCCACCCGGCACTCGACGCTCGAGTGCTTGAAGAGTGCGCGGCGCAGGGCAGCGCACCGGAGTTAGCTTCGCTGAGGTGAGGACATGATGCTGTTCGACGATTTGAGAGATAACGAGTGGGCGCTGGTCGAGGGTCTGTTTTGCTCGGAACCCGCACGCAGTGAACGGCGCGGCCGTCCCCGCGTGGAGGCCCGTTCGGTGGTAAACGCCGTGCTGTGGGTATTGTCGACAGGTGAAGGCTGGTCGAAGCTGCCGGGCCGCTATCCGTCACCGCCGACCTGTCGCCGTCGCTTCGACGAATGGCAGGCAGACGGCACGCTCGCCGAAATCGTCAAGCGACTCGGCACGAGCGGCCGCCAGATCTCGCTGCGCGGGCGCATCGGGGCGAGCGCGACGAAGCCGCCCGCACCGCCGAGCCGCGACCGGCTGCGCGGCGCCTTCTGGACCAACCCGGAATCCTGGCGCGCCCCCGTGAAGATGGCGTAACGCATGCATGCTCGATCGGGCGGCTTCGGCCGCCCGGTTTGTTTCAGCGCCCCGCGCTTTGCGCGGCACCCCGCCGTCGTCGATTACCGCTGTCGTGCCGCGATACATCTATTTACTATTATTTACAGCAGGCCTGCACTCCCACGCTTACCTTAGCGAAATATCAACAAGCCGCGCCGGTGGCTTGAAGGGAGCCCCGCCATGAAATCAATGTCACTGCTCGTCGCATGCGGCATTGTCATTTCGCTGGCGCTGACCGCCCCCGCTCGCGCCGACGATCGCGCAAAGCCGCCTCACCGCCAGCAGGATCATCGGAACACCCTTCGCCAGCAATCGCCCGTCACGCCACCCAATCGGCAGACCGTGCCGCGCGGCGATCTGCGCGGCGACATCGCCAGCAACGCGCGGGCGCGCAATGGCTCGCAGCCGTCCGACCTGCCGCGCCATCCGTAGTCCGCAGGATTTCGTCAAAGAAAATTACCGGAATCGGGAACTGCTCGACATGCGACGAGTCACATCCGTTGCCATGAGCACAGCGTGGCAACAGCAAAAAGTATCCGGTACGCCCGTATCCTCGCGATACGGGCTTTTTTTTGGGGCGCCTCCGATGGACGGAGCGCGAGCTCAGGCCTGCACCGCTACAGGCGGCTTTCGAGAATCGCCACGGCGCTCGCTTCGCTCAATGCGTAGTCATCCATACGGCGATCGGTCCAGGAAAGTAATTTCTCATCGCGCTCGAGGCGCGCGCATTCGGCCCGACCACTATCGGTCAGCACGGCGATATCGACCGGCGCATGAAAACCCGGCGCAGGTGCAACGGTCTTCTGCCTGACCGTGTCCATAAGCCCGAGCGAACGGAGATACTCGAACACGCCCGGGCGGCGCGCCCACGGTACCTGGCGGTACTGCACTCGTCTCAATGCGTCGAGCACCGCTTCGTTGGAATACGTGGCCATCTCGATTCTTTCTTAAAGTGCAGCGACAATGCGAAGCGGCGCGCCGGGCGGGAGCTCCGCCCGCCGATACCGCCACCGATTCTGGAGGCCGACGTTCGGCGTCGCGTCAGGGCCGGATCGTCAGCCGTCCATAAAAAGACACCATACCCCAATCAAATTGATTCTGTTCGATTCATTTGTACTTCTCTTCATCGGCTTCATGCTCTGCCGCAAGCAGCGGCGACTCATCATGATCGCGAGCATTGCGGTGTTCTGGCTGCTCGCGACAGGCTGGCTCGCCGCGCCGCTCATCGCGTGGACCGAGGCAGGCGTGACACCGGTCGAGCGCCCCGACATGCACGGCCGGACCACGCTGATCATTATCGGCGCCGGCACGCGGCGCAGCGATACCGGCCTGCGACCGCCTCCCGACGGAGAAGCACGCATTCGCACGACCGCGGCACTCTACCGCACGTGCCGGCAGCAGGCCACCCGCTGCACCGTGGTGATGTCGGGCGGCGACCCGCAACATCACGGCGAAACCGAGGCGGCCGTCTACGGGCGCCGGCTGGTCGCAGAGGGCGTCGCTTCCGGCGACCTCGTTCTCGAGCCGAACAGCCGCACCACCTACGAAAATGCGAAATTCACTGCATCTATACTACGCTCACAACATGACGACACGCGCATTCTCGTCACATCGTCCTATCAGATGCACCGCGCGTTGCTCGATTTCCGCCGTTTCGACATCGACCCGCAACCCGTTTATTCGAACCGCCGGCGCGCGCAAACCGGCTGGCTGCCCCGTTGGCGCAACCTGGAGGACGCAAATCAGGCGCTGCACGAGCTGATCGGCATCGCGCAATTCCACGTCTATCGATGGCTCGGCTGGTTTTGATGGCCATGCGCGCGCCGAAGGCGAAAACGACGGAACCGCGCAGGAAGGCATGCACGTGACGGAATGCCCGAAGTGTTGCGCGACTTCAACGGGGCCTTGCGCCGCACCGCGATCCGATGCACATTGATCCGTCACTTTTGTTACACTCGACACGCACTCGATTGCGGTCGCCAGACGAAACGGCAACATTCGGGTTCATCACCACTTAGCGGAGGTAAAGCAATGAAGAAGACGTCCCTGGCTATTCTGGTCGCGATGTCGGCGCTGACTGGCGCAGCGTATGCGCAAGAGAGCACGCAAATCCAGACCATCACCGACCCGGCCAAGATCGCCGAGATCGAGCAGCGCGCACAGGCACTGCAACAGCAACAAGCGGCCGAGGCTGCACAGCCGGCGGCGCAGGAAGAGCAACACCACGGCAAGAAGGCCCACCACAAGGCAGCGAAGAAGGCTGGCAAGAAGGCCGCCAAGGCCGCTCCGGCAGACGCTGCCAGCCAGTAAGTTCGGCGGCACCGCACAAGCGAAAAGCCGAATCCGGGCAACCGGGTTCGGCTTTTTTGGTTGCGGTGCCTGCGCGCTGTGCTAAAGTCGCGCACCGAAATTTTCCACCCGTGCGCACCCCGGTGCGGAGGACAGCATGAGCAACATTCAACTCGACATCGAGTGGACCGAAGCAGCCACTCGCAAGATCAAGCAACTGATGCCGCGCGGCTCGGAAGACGCCTTCCTCGCGCTGCCGCCGATCGAGTGCCTGCCGATGGAGGGCGACGTGCTTTTCCTCGGCCCGCAAGGCAAGCAGCAACCGTTCATCGTCGCCGAACGCCAGTATCACCACGACGGCGATGCCGACTGGACGATCATCCTGATTCTCGACGTACCCAGCGCGTCGCACTGACGCGTCGCGGCGGCCGGGAACGCGCCCGGCCGCACCACCCTTGCTCACGCGAGCTTCGACGGCACGCGGTTCCCGGGCCGATGGATCCAGTCCGCGGCTGTTTCTCGATCAGGCGGAATGTGCGCGGAACGCGCATACACGGGCAACGCGATCTGGCTCCGCCGGCGCTCGGTGGATGCGAACCGCCCCCCTCAGAAAAGATTGCGAATCACCGAATCCCGCATCGGCCGGATCGGCATGCCCTCGCATTGCGGCCCCACCAAAAAAATTGCCCGCGCTTCAAATGAAGCGCGGGCGAAACCGTCGCCCTACGAGGATAGGCGACGGGGCCATCGAGATCCGCGCACCGCGCGGATCATCATCGGTTGCGCCGGCGCTTGCCGCGCCGGCATCTGAAGACGTCGAAACCGTTGGTCGGGCGCTCTCGACGCCTGCCCGGTCTCTGACGCCAATCTCCCTGTCCTAACGATTCGAGCTTATAAAGCAGCTTGCGTGCCAGGTTCATTTTCGAAAGCATGCCATTGATCCATAAGGATATTTTCTGCTGCCATGACGATGCGACACCTGTTCTGCCGCCGTAACGCGCGGATGTTACGTAACGTCACGAGGCGAAACCGAACGTCCCGCACGCGCCACCCTCAGTGCGCGCGACCATAAAAAAAGCCCGCCGGAAGGCGGGCTTTTTCGAAGAGCGGGATCGTACCGCGATCAGCGCAGCTGATTCACGAGCAGCCCCATGATCTGCCGGGCCGGCGACGACGCATCGATCGCACCCGAATCGTCGACGACTGCCACACGCGTCTGGTCAGGCGTCAGCGCCTTCACATTGACGCGATACTGCTTCGCCTGCTTTTCCTTCTTGCCATGGAACAGCTGACTCCAGAAGCCCTGCTCGGCCGCGCTCAGATCCTTCGGATCGACATAACGCACGAAATACAGACCCTTCGTGCGATCGCGATCGTCGACCGTGAAGTTCGCACGATCGAGTGCAAGGCCGACATGCAGCCACGACCTGTCGTACGGCTCGGCGAGCGTGACTTCGGACGGCACCACACCCGAGTCGACCTCGTTCGCTTGCGACGACGTACGCGCGACGTTCTGTGCGGCGATCGCCGCGGCAGCAGCCTTCGATGCGTCGGTATCGGCCTTCTTGTCCTTCGGCACCGTGTTGTCGTTGATGTTCGCGACCGGCGGCTCGCCGTTCTTCGCACGCTGCTCGTTCTGTGCAAGCACCGCCATCAGCCGCTTCAGATATTCCGTCTCGAGCGCCGGATCGTTCGGCTTCGCTTCCCACTTGCTCGAATCGTTGTTCGCGCCGGTGATCGCCTCACGCATGCCCTTCTGGCTGATGAACACGTAGGTGCCGCCGTTCGGCGCCGAATCGAGGCGCGTGCGGTACTTGTTGCGCTCGGCGGTCACGTACGAATTGCCCATCGCCTTCGAGATCACGCTGCGGATCAGGCCGTCGTTGATCTGCGGATGGGTTTCGTTCCAGTCGGTTTCCATCACACCCTTGTCGCGCTGGTCGACGACGAGCAGGAAGCCCTGCTCCTGCCAGAAGCGGCGAACTTGCGGCCAGATGTCGGCGGGCTTCTTGCCGTCGATCACGAGCCAGCTCTCGGTGCCGTCGCGCTGGACATGCATGCCGGCCACGGCGGGCGCGACGGTGTCCGTCACGGGTGCCGTGTGCTGGACCTGCTGAAGCGCGGACAGGGAAGTCGCGCCGCCCTGTGGTGGCAGCGAACGCTGATCGGCCGTCTCGTCGAGCATGTTGGGCGGCACTGCGAGCGACGCTTCCTTCGATTTCGAATCGCTCTTGTAGTCCACTTTCGTGGGCGACGACGTACCGCAACCGGCGACGAGCGCGCCGGTGGCGAGCACTGCAGCGAACCGCATGGTAAGACGAAGATCAGTCATGTTCGGGGAATCCTCTTCCGCTAAATCACGGCGCTTTCCGTGGATCAACCTTGCATTTTACCGGGGCCGCGCCGGGATGTGCAAAAAAGCGACGACCAAGAAAAAACCCGCGCCAGCCTGAACTGACGCGGGTTTTTTATCTGGTCGGGGCGAGAGGATTTGAACCTCCGACCACCTGCACCCCATGCAGGTACGCTACCAGGCTGCGCTACGCCCCGAAAGAAAAAAATTATAACAGACAGTTGGCCGATTTAGAACGGGTCGCATGCATTTTGTGCAGGTTCCTGCGAAATTTTTTGCGACATGACGTGACGAGACGAGAAGGCATCGATGCGAGCGCCAATGCGCATCCCGCCGCGCCCACGTTCCGGCCATGCGCCCCACCCATGCTCACCGCCTGCGCGCGACACAAATGACCGTGAGGCCCGCCACCCGGTTGAACCGGAACATCGGCAACTCGGCCCGGCAGATCAGCTTGAGCACACCGTTGACGACCGGATGGTGCCGGCGCAATTGCGACGCCGGTTCGCGCGGTTGCCGACGCGCCCGCTCGCTCAGTCGCAATGCCGCCGCAAGCGGAAACGTGAGGCCAAAGTAGTATGCGCTGCGCTCGACATCCAGCCCCGCACGACGCACGACGTCTTCGAGGCCCTCGAGCGTATACCTTCGCTTGTGCTCGAGAAAATCGTCATGTGCGCTCCAGAGGAACTGAAACGCCGGAACCGTGATCAGGAACCGACTGTCCTTCGGCGCGCCCGCCACATAGCGGGCAAGCAACCCGACATCGTCGTCGACATGCTCGAGGACATCCATCAGCAACACCAGATCGGCATCGAACCGATCGACAGCCCGACGAAAATGGACAGGTTTGCCGGCCGTCTCGCCGTCGGTATCGTTGGCGTAGCTCGTATCGACACACCATGCTTCCGTCGCCTGCGTACGCTCGAGCAAATGCTTTGAAAAGAAACCCGAGCCGGCACCGACGTCGAGTATTCGATTCGCGTCCGACGCGCCCAGAAACCGACGAATCGCGCTCGCCTTCGACGCGTAGTACCAGTGATCGCCTACATCCGCTCCCAATACGTCGAGTTCCTTCAGATCCATGACGCCTCCCCCGTGTCGGCCACCATGCTTTGATCCATCAAGCCACTGACGTCGATCTTACCGCGCCGCAGCCGTGGCCAGTTACACGATTCGCACGGGCAGCCTGCGCTGCACCCTAATCGAAAAAGACGATGGCCGTTTCGCCGCGGATCGCTACCGTGCGCTTACCCGGCGCGAGATCGACGCGCACGGCGCATCGTCCGGCTGCATGCCAATCGATTTGGCCCGCCTCCGCGTTGCCGTGCTGCGCGGCACGCCGGCAACGGTCTCGGTCGCAACCGCGGTCGTGACGTCCTGCCACCGTCTCGGACAAAGGCCAGTGAATGATTCAGAAAAATGAAATTTCCCGTCGACACTTTCTCCGGCTGAGTGCCGGCACGCTCGGCATCGCACTGGGAAGTGCGTCGCTTCTGTCCGCGTGCGGCGGCGACTCGATCGCGGTCGCCCCCGCCACGACGCCCAGGCTCGGCTCGGCAGCGAACTTTCGTGATACCGCGGGACCGGACGGAACGGGCTATGCCACCTCGAGCGGCGCAGCGATGAAAAAAGGCGCGATCTACCGGTCGTCCGCGCTCGCGTTGTCCGCGGCCGACCTCGCAACGATCGATACGCTCGGCATCACGCAGGTGTGCGACCTGCGCACGACCGCCGAAATCCAGTCGCAGCCGGATGTGCCATTGGCCGGGGCCACCTGGCAGAACCTCAACGTGCTCGGCGTCGCCAGTCTCGGTCCGCTTCCGACGAGTGGCGCGACTGCCCCGGCCTTCATGCAAAGCATGTATCGGGCGTTCGTGACGTCGGAAACGGCACGGACGAGTTACCACACGCTATTCGCCGGCTTTGCCGCATACGGGGACAATCTGGTCTTTCACTGCACGGCCGGCAAGGATCGCACCGGCTGGGCGACGGCCATTCTGCACACGATCCTCGGTGTCCCCCGGCAGACGATTCTCGCCGACTATCTGCTGACTAACGTCTACAGCGCATCGAAAATCGCCGCCTACGTTGCGCAAGCGCAGAAGCGCGGCGGGCAGGATGCGGCCGACATGATGGCCGCGCTGCAAAGTGCGCAAGCCGCCTATCTGCAGGCGGCGTTCGATCAGGTCGTCACGTCGTATGGCTCGATGACGTCGTACATCGATATCGGCCTGCGGCTCGACGCGTCGACGCAGAATGCGATCCGGCAGCGCATGCTGGTTTGACCGACCAGGCAGGCGGCGATCGCGATAGCGTGGCTGTCGTCGCCCTGCCGACTGCCCCCTGATCGGACACAGCCCTCATCCGGCACGAAACCCCGCGTCAACCCGCGCCGACGCCAGGTTTGCCGATCCGGCGCAATACGCGCCGCCCGCCTCGACCGCAACACCAAACGACCGTTTGATCCCGCCTTCCCGCCGCCGCGAATCCTTTGCCCTGTCGTGCGCCGACCGGTGTTGCCCGGACGCCGGCTGTTTGGTAACGCCGCTCTAGCACGCTATGCCACACTGCACGACATCGACGTCCGCGCCGCGCATCGGCAGCGTACCGGCGTCGATCACGACAAGACATGGAGACAGACGATGCGGAATGCGGTCCGGCGCGGCCATCGCACGCCTTTGGCAAGTTTCGACTGGATGGATGGTCCGCGGCGCACGGCCGCCTCGGTCTCACACGGCACCTCCCGTGCACTCGGCTGCGGTGCGCTTGTGCTCGCGCTGCTCTGCACCGGCTGCGCGGAACCGGCCGCGCAGCGCGACGGCAACGCGTCGGCCGCATCGACGAAGATCGAGCGCGCCAAAGCCGAACGCCTCGCCCGCGAACAGCAGGCCGCGCGCGCCGTGCCGTCGCTCGCGTCGATCAGCCTCACGCAACCGCGCCCGTTCACGCTGCGCGACTCGGGCCAGAACGGCGCGATGACGTTCCTGCGCGATGTCGATTTCCGCATCGTCAACAACCTCGGCTTCTTCATCCACCAGTTGTCCGCGACACTCGTGCCGACGCAGACCGGCGCACCCATCGTGTTCGACGATCCGACGAGCTTCGAGATCGACGTGCACGAAGGCGCGGTCACGCTCGACAACGCGAAGCTGACCGCGCTCTTCGACACCTACATCTTCGGTTACCGCAACGCGCCGCTGCGCAAGCTCGCCGTTTCGGCCGGCGACGGCGTGATCCATCTGCAAGGCGAGATGCAGCGTGACGGCTGGGTGCCGTTCTCGCTAACCGGCACGCTCGCGATCCGCGACGGCAGCCAGCTCGTGTTCCACCCGACTGGCGTACGCGTGTCGGGCATCAACGCGCAGCCCGTGATGCGCGCGGCCAACGTGAAGATGGCCGACCTGCTGAAGGTCGAGACACCGATCGCGCGGCTCGCCGGCGACGACCTCGTGATGTCGGTCGACAAGCTGATGCCGCCGCCCCGGCTGAAGATCAGGATCACCGCGCTGCGCGTAACGCCGGCCGGCCTCGACCTGACGCTCGACGACGGCTCGCACGCCGGCTTCGCACTGCCCGCGAACGCCCCGCAACAGGCGATGTACATCCGCGGCGGCGACGTGAAGTTCATGCGCTCGATGCCGATGAATGCCGACATCCTGATCGGCCCGGTCGATCCGACGAAGCGCGACCAGAATTTCGTATTCGACCTGTACCACTATCGCGACCAGGTATCGGCCGGCTATTTCAATTTCGACGAACGCGGCGCGATGGCGATCCGGATGCCGTCGTATGCGGGCCCCGCGAGCGGCGCCGCGCTCGGCACCGCTACCGCTCGCCTGAACGACAGCTTTCTCGCCGCGCAGCAGAATACGTTGCGCGACTCGCGCCAGCACTGGGAAGCATTTGCGCTTGCGGCAAGCGCGCCGCAGCCCGGCATGCAGAAAATCGCGATGCGACGCTCGTCGACCACCCCGTTCAACGAACGGCACGTGTCGAATCGCAACCCGACGATCCACCTGCACAACGTCGACTTCAACCTGTCCGGTGACATCGGCTTCCATGTCGACGATCTCGACGTCCAGCTCATCGCGAAACGGCCCGGCGAACCGGTCGACCTCGACGATCCGAACCAGTACGACATCCGCATTCTCGGCGGGACGGTCGTCGAATCTTGGAGGGCGATGTCGGCGCTCTTCAACAACTACCTGCTCGACTACTCGCCGCGCTCGCTGAACGACCTGCAGTTGAGCGCGGATGGCCAGGACCTGCGCGTCCAGGGCGGCATCAAGCTCTGGAATCACGTGCCCGGCGTGTGGCTGCCGACCGACATGAAGGGCACGCTGTCGGTGCTTGACGACCGGCACCTCGCGTTCAAGCCCGCGCAGGTATCGGTGCTCGGCATCCCGCAAGCGAAACTGCTGCGCTCGCTCGGCATCGAGCTCGCATCGCTGACGCCGCTGCAGCGCCGTGGCGCGGAACTGCGCGGCGACACGCTCGTGCTCGACCAGTACACCGTGTTTCCGCCGCCGGTGCTGAACGGCAAGCTCGGCCAGGCAACGGTCGAGCGCGACGGCCTGCGCCTCACGTTCCGGCGCGCCGCCGACGCACCCGCGCCGAAGCGGCCGCGGATCGACGCGCAAAGCTACATGTGGATGGAAGGCGGCGACATGAAGATGTTCAACGTGCTCGAGCTCAACGTGCGCGCGCTGATCCGGAACTCGGCCGAGGCCGGCCCGATGCGTTTCGACCTGTACGGCTACCGCAGCCAGGTCGCGCAGGGCTCGGTACGCATGCTGCCGGACGGAACGCTGGTCGTCGACATGGGCAAGCCGAATCCGCTCGCATCGCGCTGACATGGCGTCCCGCCCGCATGGATGAAAAAAGCCCGGTGGCGCGTCGCCAACCGGGCTTTTTCTGATTCGAGCCGCGCGCTCAGTCGTGCTTCAGTCCGTCGATCACATCGAGCAGCGCCTGCCGCAACGCGATCACATCGACCGTTGCACCCGGCTTGCCCGATGCACGCGCGTCGGCGGCCGGCACATCAGGCTCGACCGGTGCCGCGGCAGCGCGTTCGCCGCCCGGCGAATCGAGCCGGTTGCGCGCGCCGTTGATCGTGAACCCCTGCTCGTACAGCAATTCGCGAATCCGCCGGATCAGCAGCACTTCGTGGTGCTGATAATACCGGCGATTGCCACGCCGCTTCACCGGCCGCAACTGCGTGAATTCCTGTTCCCAGTAACGCAGCACGTGCGGCTTGACCCCGCACAGTTCGCTGACTTCACCGATCGTGAAGTAGCGCTTCGCGGGAATTGGAGGCAAGACGACTTTCTCAACCGTAGTGGTCATCGTCGGTTAACCGTCGGTAAAGGGTGCGCGGCGGCCGCGCGGAGACGTCGGCGCGCGGGCGTTACTCCGCGCCGTTTTCGACCAGCGCCTTCAGCTTCTGGCTCGCGTGGAAGGTTACCACCCGGCGGGCCGCGATCGGAATCGCCTCGCCCGTCTTCGGGTTGCGGCCCGGACGCTGCGGCTTGTCGCGCAGCTGGAAGTTGCCGAACCCCGACAGCTTGACGCTTTCGCCGTTTTCGAGCGCGTCGCGGATCACTTCGAAAAACGCCTCGACCATGTCCTTCGCTTCACGCTTGTTCAGCCCGACGCTGTCGAACAGCAGCTCCGCCAGTTCCGCTTTCGTCAGCGTCGGCGTCTCGGTGGACGCCGGCGCCGAAGCGTCGCGGTTCATGGCGCTGCGTTGCGCCGTCAGGAGGGCTTCGAATTCACTCGAGGTCATGTCGTTCATATCTGCCATACAGCGCGTTAAACCAAAACTTGCGACGGGGAAAAGCCACCCGCGAACGGGTGGCGCCTCTCCTTAGCCGCGCAGGCGGGCACCCGCACGAGCCATCCGCTCGACCAGCGTCTGGATCGCCTGGTCGACGACCTCGTCCTGCAGCGTGCCAGCCGCGTCCTGCAGCGTCACGCGGAAGGCAAGGCTCTTCTCGTGCGCGGCAAGACCACCGGAAGTATTTGATTTTGCACGAAATTCGTCGAAGAGTACAACCTTCTGAACGAATCGGCAGGCGTCTTCGGCCAGCGCCTTCTTCATTTCATCAAAAAGTGCCTGAACCTCGACCGCCTGATCGACCACGACGGCGATATCGCGCCGTACCGGCGGGAATTTCGACACGTCGGTCGGTGCGGGCAGCGCACGCGCGATCAGCGCATCTGCATCGATTTCGAACATCACCGGCGCGTGCGGCAGCTCGTACTTCTGCATCAGGCGCGGATGCAGCTCGCCGATCCAGCCGACCGCACGGCCATCGACTTCGATACGCGCGCTGCGGCCCGGATGGAGGGCCGGATGCTCGTCCTTCACGAAACGCGCGGCGGCCGGCGCGAGCAGTGCCTCGAGATCGCCTTTCACGTCGAAGAAATCGACCGCACGGGTCGCCACGCCCCACTGTTCGTCGACTGCCGGGCCGTACGCGAGCGCGCCGACACGCTTCGGCTGCGTATAGCCTTCGACGGTCAGTTCGCCTGCCTTCACCGACGGATCGGCGAGGAACACGCGGCCCGTCTCGAACACGCGCACGCGATCCGCGCGACGATTCAGGTTGTGGCGCAGCACCGAGATCAGGCTGCCGAACAGCGTCGTGCGCATCACCGACAGCTGGCTCGCGATCGGATTCAGCAGGCGGATCGGGTTGTCGTTGCCGGCAAAGTCGTGCTCCCACTCCGCATCGACGAAGCTGAAGTTGACCGTTTCCGCATAGTCGCGCGCTGCGAGCGCGTAACGAATGTCGTGGATCGAACGCCGCGTCTCGTTGGTCGCGCGCATCTCGCTCGTTGCGACCGGCGGACGCGCCGGAATCTTCTCGAAGCCGTAAATGCGCGCCACTTCCTCGATCAGGTCTTCCTCGATCTCGATGTCGAAGCGGTGCGACGGCGGCGTGACCAGGAATGCGTCGTCGTCACGCTCGAACGGCAGGCGCAGGCGCGTGAAGATGTCCGCGATCTCGTCGGCGTCGATCTTCACGCCGATGATGCGGTTCGCGCGCGACACGCGCATCTTCACCGGCGCGCGCTGCGGCAGGTTCACGGCCTGGTCGTCGACCGGGCCGGCCTTGCCGCCGCAGATCTCGAGAATCAGCTGCGTGATGCGCTCGACGTGTTCGACGGTCGTCGCATAGTCGACGCCGCGCTCGAAGCGATGGGCCGCATCGGTCGAGAAGTTGTACTTGCGCGCGCGGCCACGGATGCTGTCCGGCCACCAGAACGCTGCCTCGAGGTAGATATTGGTCGTATCGAGCGTGACGGCCGTGCTGTCGCCGCCCATGATGCCCGCGAGGCTTTCGACCTGACGGTCGTCCGCGATCACGCCGACCGTGTCGTCGAGTTCGACCGTGTTGCCGTTCAGCAGCTTCAGCGACTCGCCGCGCTTGCCCCAGCGTACCTCGATGCCGCCGTGGATCTTGTCCAGATCGAACACGTGCGACGGACGGCCGAGCTCGAACATCACGTAGTTCGAAATGTCGACGAGCGCCGACACGCTGCGCTGGCCCGAACGCTCGAGGCGCTCGACCATCCATTGCGGCGTCTTCGCATGCGCGTTCACGCCGCGGATCACGCGACCCGAGAAGCGGCCGCACAGATCGGGCGCGGCGATGCGCACGGGCAGCGTTTCGTCGAGCTCGACGCGCACCGGACGGATATCGACCGGCGTCAGCGGCGCGCCGGTGATCGCGGCCGTCTCGCGCGCGATGCCGAACACCGACAGGCAGTCGGCCTTGTTCGGCGTCAGCTTGATTTCGAAGATCGTGTCGTCGAGATTGAGCGTGTCGCGGATGTCCTGGCCGACCGGCGTGTCTTCCGGCAGGACCAGCAGGCCGCTGTGGTCTTCGGACAGCTTCAGCTCGCGCGCCGAGCACAGCATCCCCTGGCTCTCCACGCCGCGCAGCTTCGACAGCCTGATCGCGAACGGCTTGCCGCCCTCTTCCGCCGGCGGCAGTTCCGCGCCGACCAGCGCGACCGGCACCTTGATGCCGGGCGCCACGTTCGGTGCGCCGCACACGATATTCAGCGTCGCGCCGGTGCCGGCGTCGACCTGGCAGACATTGAGCTTGTCCGCATCCGGATGCTTGACGACTTCGAGCACGCGGCCGACGACGATCTTCGACGTCGGCGGCGCAGCCTTGCTCAGCGATTCGACTTCGAGCCCCGCCATCGTCAGCGCGTGCGACAGTTCGTCGGTCGTCAGCTGCGGGTCGACAAAGGTTCTCAACCAGGATTCAGGGAATTGCATGGATGTCTACGTTCGAAACAGGTTAGATCGGCGCCCGGCCCCCGTCGGAAACGTCCGGCGGGGCATGCGCGGGCACATGTCGGCGCAGCGCGTGCGTTATGCGAACTGGCGCAGGAAACGCAGGTCGTTCTCGAAGAACAGCCGGAGATCCTGCACGCCGTAGCGCAGCATCGTCAGGCGCTCGAGGCCGCTGCCGAACGCAAAGCCGATGTAGCGCTCGGGATCGAGGCCCATGTTGCGGATCACGGTCGGATGCACCTGCCCCGAGCCCGAGATCTCGAGCCATTTACCGGCGTTCTTGCCGTGCTCGAACATCATGTCGATCTCGGCCGACGGTTCCGTGAACGGGAAATACGACGGACGGAAGCGCACGAGGATGTCGTCGCGCTCGAAGAATTTCTTCAGGAAGTCGGTATAGACGCCCTTGAGGTCGGCGAAGCTGATGTTTTCGTCGATCCACAGCCCCTCGACCTGATTGAACATCGGCGAGTGGGTCGCATCGCTGTCGACGCGATACGTGCGGCCCGGCGCGATCACCTTGATCGGCGGGCGGTTCATGCGCGCGTAACGCACCTGCATCGGGCTCGTGTGCGTGCGCAACAGCAGCTGGCGGCCGTCGGCATCCTTGCCTTCGACGTAGAAGGTGTCCTGCATCGAACGCGCCGGATGGTTCTCCGGGCTGTTCAGCGACGTGAAGTTGTACCAGTCGGTCTCGATTTCGGGACCGTCGGCCACGTCGAAGCCGATCGAGCGGAAAATCTGTTCGACGCGCTCCCACGTGCGCATCACGGGGTGCAGGCTGCCCGCACCGGCGCCGCGGCCTGGCAGCGTGACGTCGATTGCCTCGGCGGCGAGGCGCTGGTTCAAGAGTGCATCGGCGAGCGCCTGGCGGCGTGCGGTCAGCGCGGCTTCAACCTGCTGCTTCGCGACGTTGATGCGTGCGCCTTCGGTCTTGCGTGCTTCGGGATCGAGCTTGCCGAGGCCCTTGAGCAACTCGGTCAGCGCACCCGACTTGCCGAGAAATCGTGCTTTCTCGTTTTCGAGCGTGGTGATGTCGGCAGCCTGTTCGAAGGACTGCTGCGCGTCGGCGACAATCTGGTCCAGATCCATAGATCCCATCATTTCCAACGTCATTCGGTCTTGGCGAGCAAAACTGCTCACCAAACAAAAAAGGGGCTCGGAAGAGCCCCGTTTTCGCTGCAGCGGCCGAGACTACCGGAACATCGCTGCAACTCACCACGCAGTGCTAATTTTGCAATTAGGCTGCAACGGCGGCTTTCACCTGCTTGACGATCGCAGCAAAAGCAGCCTTGTCGAACACCGCCATGTCGGCCAGGACCTTACGGTCGAGTTCGATCGACGCCTTCTTCAGGCCGTTGATGAACACGCTGTAGGTCATGTCGTGCTGGCGAACTGCCGCGTTGATACGCGTGATCCACAGTGCGCGGAACACACGCTTCTTGTTGCGGCGATCGCGGTACGCGTACTGACCAGCGCGCATCACCGCCTGCTTGGCGATGCGGTAGACGTTATTGCGACGGCCGCGATAACCCTTGGCCAGGTTGATGATCTTCTTGTGGCGGGCCCGTGCGGTTACCCCACGTTTGACTCGAGGCATGTTTCTCTCCTTAGAGTATCAGTTGAGGGGTTACGCGAACGGCAGCATCGCGCGGACGGAGTTCAGATCGGAATCATGAACTGCCGTTGCGCCGCGCAGGTGACGCTTGTTCTTCGTGGTTTTCTTGGTCAGGATGTGGCGCTTGAAGGCTTGACCGCGCTTGACGGTACCGCCCGGACGCACCACGAAGCGCTTTGCAGCACTCTTCTTGGTCTTCATCTTAGGCATGACGAACAACTCCAGTTTATTTGATGGCGATGGGTGTGCGGTTGGCTTGCGCCCTTGACCCGCCCTTCGAAACCCAGTCCACTTGTGTACGGCGAACCGCTTGCGCGGCCGCCGTCATTGCTGGTGCGCCGCCCTGACCGGGCAACGCACCGAACCACTTTCGAACCTGCGCGACATGCGCGCGGGCCCGTTACTTCTTTTTCTTCGGCGAGAGCACCATGATCATCTGGCGCCCTTCCATCTTCGGCATCTGCTCGACCTGGCC
This sequence comes from Burkholderia sp. Bp8998, assembly GCF_003854235.1. NCBI lineage: Bacteria > Pseudomonadati > Pseudomonadota > Betaproteobacteria > Burkholderiales > Burkholderiaceae > Burkholderia > Burkholderia sp. Bp8998. The sequence continues at coordinate 12,490 of NZ_QTQF01000029.1, read as the reverse complement.
GACTTCCTCGAGATCCGTGCGCAGACGCTCAAGCATCCGCATGCCGATCTCCTGGTGAGCCATTTCGCGACCGCGGAAACGCAACGTGATCTTCGTCTTGTCGCCCTCTTCGAGGAAGCGCACGAGATTGCGAAGCTTGACGTTGTAGTCACCGTCATCGGTACCCGGGCGGAATTTGACTTCCTTCACCTGGATGACCTTCTGCTTCAGCTTCGCTTCGTGCTGCTTCTTGGACTCCTGATACTTGAACTTGCCGTAGTCCATCAGACGGCAAACCGGGGGAACCGCCTGCGGCGCAATTTCCACCAGATCAACATCCAGCTCTTCCGATTTACGGAAAGCATCAGAGAGTTTCACGATACCGAGCGGTTCGTTCTCGATCCCGACCAGACGCACTTCCGGCGCAGTGATTTCACCGTTGATGCGATGCGACGACTTATCAGTAGCGATGTTACGTTTCCTCTAAAAATTAAAAAAACGAGCCGCGCTGCCAGGGCGGTTACTTGAACGAGCGCAGGTCTTCCTGCAGACGCTCAACGAAGGCTTCGACCGGCATAACGCCAAGATCGACGCCGCCACGGGCACGCACGGCTACCGTTTGCGCATCACGCTCCTTATCGCCCACGACGAGGAGATAAGGCACCTTTTCCAGCGTGTGCTCGCGTATTTTATAGCTAATCTTCTCGTTGCGCAAATCGGCCGCCACTCTAACCCCTTGTTTTTGCAACGTTTGGGCCAGAGATTGTGCATATCCCGCCTGACTTTCGGCGATATTCAGCACAATTGCCTGGAACGGCGCGAGCCAGACCGGCATCGCACCAGCGTGGTGCTCGATCAGAATGCCGAGAAAACGCTCCATCGAACCGACGATCGCACGGTGCAGCATCACGGGCCGGCGGCGGCTGTTGTCTTCCGCGACGTACTCGGCGCCGAGGCGCTCCGGCAGCACCATATCGAGCTGCAGCGTGCCGCACTGCCACGAACGGCCGAGCGCATCCTTGATGTGGTATTCGATCTTCGGGCCATAGAACGCCCCCTCGCCCGGCAGCTCTTCCCACGACAGGCCGCACGCCGTCAGCGCGTCGCGCAGGCCCTGCTCGGCGCGATCCCACGTTTCATCCGTGCCCGCACGCTGGTCGGGGCGCAGCGACAGCTTGATGTCGATGTGCTCGAACCCGAAATCCTTGTACACGCTCATCGCCAGGGTATTGAACGCGATCGACTCCGAGATGAACTGCTCTTCCGTACAGAAGATGTGCGCATCGTCCTGCACGAAGCCGCGCACGCGCATCAGGCCATGCAGCGCGCCCGACGCCTCGTTGCGATGGCACGAACCGAATTCCGCGTAGCGCAGCGGCAGGTCGCGGTACGAGCGCAGGCCGTGCTTGAACACCTGAACGTGACCCGGACAGTTCATCGGCTTGATCGCATAGTCGCGCTTCTCCGACTCCGTCGTGAACATGTTCTCGCGGTAGTTCTGCCAGTGGCCCGACGCTTCCCACAGCGAGCGGTCCATGATCATCGGCGTCTTGATCTCGAGGTAGCCGGCATCGTTCACGCGGCGGCGCATGTACTGCTCGACCTGCTGCCACAGCGCCCAGCCCTTCGGATGCCAGAACACCATGCCCGGCGACTCTTCCTGCATGTGGAACAGGTCGAGCTGCTTGCCGAGCTTGCGGTGGTCGCGCTTTTCCGCCTCCTCGAGCATGTGCAGGTATTGATCCTGGTCTTCCTTCTTGGTCCAGGCCGTCCCGTAGATGCGCTGAAGCTGCTCGTTCTTCGAGTCGCCGCGCCAGTACGCGCCCGCGACCTTCATCAGCTTGAAGACCTTCAGCTTGCCGGTCGACGGCACGTGCGGGCCGCGGCACAGGTCCGTGAAGCCGCCATGCGAGTACAGCTTGATTTCGTCGCTTCGCGGAATCGATTCGATGATCTCGGCCTTGTACTTCTCGCCGAGGCTGCGGAAATAGCCGGCCGCCTCGTCGCGCGACACGACGCGACGCGTCACCGGCTCGTCCTTCTTCGCGAGTTCCTGCATGCGCTTTTCGATCTTTTCCAGATCTTCGGGCGTAAACGGACGGTTGTACGAGAAGTCGTAGTAGAAGCCGTTGTCGATCACGGGACCGATCGTCACCTGCGCATCCGGATACAGATCCTTCACCGCGTAGGCGAGCAAGTGCGCGGTTGAGTGACGGATGATGTCGAGCCCGTCGGCATCCTTGTCCGTCACGATCGCGAGCGATGCGTCGCGATCGATGACCGTGGACGTATCGACCAGCTCGCCATCGAGCTTGCCACCAAGCGCAGCCTTCGCAAGGCCGGGACCGATCGAGGCCGCAACCTCGGCAACTGTCACCGGATGCTCGTATTGTCGAACTGAGCCGTCAGGCAAGCGTATCGAAACCATAGCAATCTCCGTGATGCCGACAGTGGGCGGCAAACCAAGCACGCGATATCAAAGTCACGCGCGAAAATTTCGCGACAAAAAAAATGCGGCCCCGCTTTCGAGGGGCCGCATTCGATACTTCACTCAAACTGAAAGGGCGAAAACGTTCCTCGACTAGCGTCGCTCCGAAAAGGTTTCGGTCAACGTTCGCGGTGTCATAACCGTATTCGCCTTGAGTTGTTTGCTGCATCGAACACCCGAAAACCGGGCATTCTTAATTCGTTGGTAGGCTCGATTGGACTCGAACCAACGACCCCCACCATGTCAAGGTGGTGCTCTAACCAGCTGAGCTACGAGCCTAGAGAAGCTAAGATTATATGGAGCCATCGCTCACTTGGCAAGCGTTTTTATGCGGTCGCAGTAAAATGATTGATCTCCGACCCCATTAACAGTGGCGTCACGCCTTGCGCCCCGCCCGCACGACGCCCGGCACTTCGCCGAGCAGCGTGCACGCACGCTGCACCTGCGCGGAATTCGATACCTCGACCGTGAACTGCATGAATGCCGCATTGCGGCGGCTCTGCGTCTTCACGCCCACCACGTTCATCTTCTCGCGCGCGAACACTTCGGAGATATCGCGCAACAAGCCTTGCCGGTCGCTCGCCTCGATCATCAGGTCAACCGGATAGACGGACACGCCGCGCCCGCCCAGCACGTCGGCCGACCAGGTCGTCTGCAGTACGCGCTCCGGCGCCCGTTCGGCCATCCGCCGGAACGTCGGGCAGTCGCTGCGATGAATCGACATCCCCTTGCCGCGTGTCACGAAACCGCTGATCGGGTCGGGCGGCGCGGGACGGCAGCAGCGCGCAAGCTGGGTCAGCAGCGCATCGACGCCGACCACCAGCACGCCGGTCGACGCACCATGCGCGACGCTCGCCCCGCTGCTGCGCTTCTCGAAATCGGCGGGTGCCTCGGGCGCATGGTCGGGCGGCGGTGCATCGGACAGCGCGTGCTCGATGTTGCGCAGGCTGAATTCTTCCTTGCCGACAACCGAGAACAACTCATCGGGCGACTTGAAGCCGAGCTTCGCGGCAAGATTGTCGAGATTGACCGAGGTCTTGCCCTCGCGCTGCAGCGTCTTTTCGACGAGCGCGCGACCATGCGCGATGTTCTCTTCCTGCTCGATCGAGTTGAACCACGCACGCACCTTCTGTCGCGCACGCGGACTCTTCAGGTAGCCAAGCTGCAGGTTCAGCCAGTCGCGCGACGGCCCGCCCTCCTTCACCGCGACGATCTCGACCGTCTGGCCGTTCGCGAGCGCCGTGTTCAGCGGCACCATCACGCCATCGACGCGCGCGCCGCGGCAGCGATGGCCAAGCTCGCTGTGCAAGTGGTACGCGAAATCGACCGGCGTCGCGCCCTGCGGCAGCGCGATCACACGCGCCTGCGGCGTCAGCACGTAGATATGGTCGTCGTCGAGCGACGTCTCGCGCAGCTGGGCCCACGCCTGGTCGCCCGAGACTTCGGTGCCGTCCTCGACGTCATCCTTCCAGGCAAGCAGCTGGCGCAGCCACGCGATCTTCTCGTCGTATTTGTCGCTCGCCGAGAACTGGCCGCCATAGCCGCGCGTGCCCGCTTCCTTGTAGCGCCAGTGCGCGGCGACGCCGTATTCCGCGAAACGGTGCATTTCCTGCGTGCGGATCTGCACTTCGAACGCGCGGCCGTCGTCGCCGATCACGACCGTATGCAGCGACTTGTAGCCGTTCGGCTTCGGACGCGAGATGTAATCGTCGAATTCCTTCGGCACCGGCTGCCACAGGTGATGCACGATGCCGAGCACCGCGTAGCAATCCTTGATGTCCGGCACGATCACGCGGAATGCGCGCACGTCGTACAGCTCGGAGAAGTCGAGCTCCTTGCCGCGCATCTTGCGCCAGATGCTGTAGATATGCTTCGGCCGCCCGCTCACGTCGGCCGGGATATGCGCTTCCGCCAGCTCGTGCTGCAGCCGCTCGATCGCCTGCGCGACGTACGCCTCGCGTTCGATGCGCTTCTCGTCGAGCAGCTTGGCGATGCGCTTGTAGGTGACCGGATCCTCGAAGCGGAATGCGAGGTCCTCGAGTTCCCACTTCAGTTGCCAGATGCCGAGACGGTTCGCAAGCGGCGCGTAGATTTCGAGCGTCTCGCGCGCGACGTCGGGCGGCGGATCGATCTTCGCCGCCGCGTAGTAGCGCAGCGACTGCAGCCGCGATGCCAGCCGGATCAGCACCACGCGGATGTCCTGCGCAAACGCGAGCAGCATCTTGCGCAGCGCCTCGATCTGCGTGCGCCGCTCTTCTGCGGCGTCGCGCCCGGCGTCGGGCATCGCGTTCTGCGCGGCGCGGAGGCTGACGGTGCCGAGCCGCAGCAGCTTGCGCACGTCGGATACGAGCCGCGCGACCTCTTCGCCGAACCGTTCGGTCAGCTCCCGCTCGGGATCGTTCAGGTGCGGCGTCAGCACGAACAGCGCGGCCGCCTGCATCGCGTGCGGGTCGACGTTCAGCGTGCGCATGATCGACGCGGTGCCCGCCGAGTGATCGGCGAGCAGTTCGCCCGACGACAGGCGCGCGTCGCCGGCCCGCTCGCGCACGAACGCGAGCACGTCGTCGAACGACGGCGCCGCGACGGAAGAAGCGGAAACGGACTCGGTCATTGCACGGCCTGGCGTATTGCGATCATCGTGATGCCTGGTTCAGTTCAGCTCCGCTGCGCGGCGACGACGACGATCTCGACGAGCAGCGCCGGATCCGCGAGCTTCGCCTCGACGGTGGCGCGCGGCGGCGTGTTGCCGTGCGCGACCCACGCGTCCCACTCCGCGTTCATGCCTTCGAAGTTCGCGAGATCCGAAATGTAGATCTGCACCGACAGCAGATGCGCCTTGTCGCTGTTCGCTTCGGCGAGCAGGCGGTCGATGTGGCGGAGCACTTCGCGCGTCTGGCCCTTGATGTCCTGGGTGGTGTCTTCGGCGATCTGGCCGGCCAGATACACGGTACCGTTGTGAATCGCGGTCTCGGAGAGACGGGCCCCGACGTGGTGACGAATGACTGCCATGGAATGTTCCGGTCGTGTGAGTGGGTGAACAATCGGCGACGACGCGGCCCGCGTGCCGCCGAACCGCATATTATGACGCGTTTATGCGCCGCCTTCGACGAAAAACCGGCGGGCGAGCGCGATCTGGTCGGCACCGGTGAACGCCGGCGCATGGCCCGCGCCCTGGATCTCGGCCTGCGTCACGTGCCGGCCGCGACGCACCATCTCGGCGACCGTGTCGCGCGACAGCAGGTCGGAATGCTCGCCGCGCACGACGAGCAGCGCCGCGTCGGTCGTCTCGATCGCACGCCACAGCGCGGCCTCGCCAAGCGCGGCCAGTTCAGGCGTCGTCGCCTTGAACGGCTCGGCGATGCGCGGATCGTAGCGCATCGTCCAGCCGCCGTCGGGCAGTTCGCGCAGCAACGGCGCGTTGATCTCGCGCCACTCGTCGCCGGTCAACGCGCCGAACGGCAGCGACAGCGACGTCAGATAGTCGATGCCCTCCTGCTCCGTCGCGAAGCACGGCTGCACGCCGAGGTATTCGCCGATGCGCGTCAGCGAATCGGGCTCGATGCGCGGGCCGACGTCGTTGACGATCATCCGGCGCAGCGGCGAACCAGGCAGCCCGGCGAGCGCCATGCCGATCAGCCCGCCCATCGACGTGCCGAACCAGTCGACCGACTCGACGTCGAGCCGCGCGATCAGCGTCACCATGTCGGCCACATATTGCGGAATCGCATAAAGCCGCGGGTCGGCGAGCCGGTCGGATTGGCCGCGCCCGACGACGTCGGGGCAGACGACGCGATACGTATCGGACAGCGCCGCGGCGAGCCGGTCGAAATCGCGCCCCGAACGGGTGAGCCCGTGCACGCACACCAGCACGCGCGGATTGGCGGGGTCGCCCCATTCGGTATAGGCGACATGGTGAAGACCGGCCGCGCTCGCGCACTGCACGCGCCGCTGGCGGGGTATCGGGGAATTCACGGAAGAAGTGGGCATCGGAGGCATCCTGTCGAACGGTGCGGTGCGACGCGATGACGTGCGCCGGCCCGGCCCGAAGGGTGGGCGGGGACGAAACCGATTGTAAACCCGTTCCGGATCACGAGTCGGCTCGCCGCACCCGCGGCATCCGAGCCGCGCGCGCAAACGAAGCCGGGCAAGGTCTCGATGCGGGATGCGCGATGCGTCAGGCGCCGCGGCGCCGTCCGGCAGACGAATGCGCCACCGTTGCGCGGGCTTGTTATCGCAGCACGCCCTGGCTAGTTCACCTTCATTTCTGCACGACCGCGCCGATGCTCGCGCCGACCACGCACAGCGTGCCGGCGATCTGCAGCGCCCCCATCGGCTGGGCCAGCACGACGAAGCCGATCGCCGCCGCGATCGCGGGCTCGGCGCTCATCAGGATGCCGAATGCCGACGCGCTCATCCGCCGCAGCGCGATCAGTTCGAGCACATACGGGAACAGCGGGACCAGCACGGCCAGATACGCGGCATCGATCAGCTGTCCGGCCGGCAGATGGGCGCCGCTTTGCGCGAGCCCGAACGGCGTAGTCACGAGCGCGGCCACGATCAGCGACGTGGCGAGCCCCTGCAATCCGTCGAACAGCGTGCCGACGCGCTTCATCAGCAGGATGTACGCAGCCCATCCGAGCGCCGAGCCGACCGGAAAGATCAGTGCGGCCGGCGTCGCCACCCACATGCCGTCCTGCCGCGCGAGCAGCAGCACGCCCGTCAGCGCCAGCACCGGCCACGCCAGCATCGCCGGCTTGCGCACGCCGAGCGTGGCGACCGCGAGCGGCCCGAGGAAGTTGATCGCAACGGCAAGCCCGAGCGGCACGCGACGGACCGCCGCGAAAAAGCACAGCGTCATCGCGGCCATCGCGGTGCCGAGCGCGATCGCGGCAATCCAGCGTTGCCGGGAATACGTATGGAGCGGCGGCCGCACGACGACCGCCAGCGCAAGCGCGGCGAAGCAAAGCCGCAACCAGGTCGTGCTGACGGTGCCGTACTCGAGCGTCGCCGGACGTGACAGCGCGGCACCGAGCTGCACGCTGCACATCGACGCGACGGCAAGCAACGGCGCGACCGCATGCGCGAACGACGGGGCCGCGCGCTCGGCGCCATCCGGTCGTGCCGTACTCAATTCGTCGCTCATTCGGTCGCTCCATATCGATGACACGACGATGCTAACCGCGGTCGCACGCTTCGTATAAGCTGATAATTCTTATGCCCGCATCAGGAAAATTGATGATCCGAGATCTCGACAGCACGCTACTGCGCACGTTCGTCACGGTGGTCGAAACCGGCAGCGTCAGCGATGCGGCAACGGTGCTGTATCGCACGCAGGCGGCCGTCAGCATGGCGCTGCGTCGACTCGAGGACGAAGTCGGCCAGCGCCTGCTCGAACGCTCGCCGCGCGGCGTGAAGCCGACGGCGGCCGGCAGCGTGCTGCTGCCCTACGCGCACCGGTTGCTCGACGTCGGGCTCGCCGCGCGTGCCGCGCTCAACGCCGGCGACATCTCGGGCACCGTCCGGCTCGGCATCCTCGAAGACATCGCCATGGGCCATCTGCCGCATGCGTTGCGACAGTTCGCGGCGTCGTTTCCGAACGTCGCGCTCGAGATCGTCGTCGATGCGAGCCCGTCGCTATCGCAGCGGCTCACGACCAATACGCTCGACTTGGTCATCGGCGACCCGGCGCTGATCCGGGCCGAGCCGCTCGCCACGTGGCGGCATCCGCTTCGCTGGGCCGCCGCATTCACGCAGGACGCGCTGCCGCGCGACGAGCGTTTGCCGATCGTCGCATTCGGCGGCACCTGTCCGTGGCAGGAAAAACTGTTCACGGCACTGCGTGATGCCGGCCTCGCGTGGCGCGTCGTGTGCACGAGCACGAGCCTGTCCGCGATCCAGTCGGCGGTCGAAGCCGGGCTCGGCATCGCGGTGCTGCTCGACTGGAACGTGCGCGGCGACACGATGCGCGTGCTCGACCCGCAAGCGGCCGGGCTCCCCGTGCCGCCCGCCGCGGACTTCGGCCTGTTCAGCCATGCGGATGCCGGCGATCGCACGTCGGCGGCCGCGACGCTGCAGCGCTTCCTGTTTGATGCGCTGCAGCTCGGCTCGCCGGACGCCGACGACAGCACACCGGCAACCGGGCGCAACGCCGCATCGGTGCGCGTCGCCGTCTGACACGTCCGCAGACGTCCGGCGAGCCGCCGCGGCGGCCCGAAAACGCAAACGCCCCGCATGCCTGCCGGCATGCGGGGCGAATCGCTGCGCGCCGAAAAACTCAGCGCACCGCGCTCACGTCGAGCGGCGCACCCGTCTTCGCCTGGATCTCGTCGACGCTCACGCCGTCGGCCAGCTCCAGGACCTTCAGCCCGTTCGGCGTCACTTCGATCACGCCGAGATCGGTGATGATCAGGTCGACCACGCCGACACCCGTCAGCGGCAGGTTGCATTCTTCGAGGATCTTGTGCTGGTCGCCCTTCGCGACGTGCTCCATCAGCACGACGACGCGCTTCACGCCCGCGACGAGATCCATCGCGCCGCCCATCCCCTTGATCATCTTGCCCGGGATCATCCAGTTCGCGAGGTCGCCCTTCTTGCTCACCTGCATCGCACCGAGGATCGCGAGGTTGATGTGGCCGCCGCGGATCATCGCGAACGAATCGGCCGACGAGAAGATCGACGAGCCCGGCAGCGTCGTGACGGTCTGCTTGCCGGCGTTGATCAGGTCGGCGTCGACTTCGTCCTCGGTCGGCGACGGGCCGATGCCAAGCAGGCCGTTCTCCGACTGCAGCCACACCTCGACGCCTTCCGGCACGTGGTTCGCGACGAGCGTCGGCAGGCCGATGCCGAGGTTCACGTAGAAGCCGTCCTGCAGTTCCTTCGCCGCGCGCGCGGCCATCTGGTCACGATTCCAGGCCATGTCAGTCTCCTTTCGCGCGTACGACGCGTTGTTCGATGCGTTTTTCCGGCGTCGCGTTCAGCACGATGCGCTGTACGAAGATCCCCGGCGTATGGACCTGGTCCGGATCGAGCGTGCCGTTCTCGACGATCTCCTCGACTTCCGCCACGGTGATCTTGCCCGCCATCGCGCACATCGGGTTGAAGTTGCGCGCGGTGCGGCGATAGATCAGGTTGCCGGACTTGTCGGCCTTCCACGCCTTCACCAGCGCGACGTCGGCCGTCAGCGACGGCTCGAGCACGTAGTGGCGATCACCGAACTGGCGCGTTTCCTTGCCTTCCGCGATCACGGTGCCGTAGCCGGTGTTCGTGAAAAAGGCGGGGATGCCGGCGCCGCCCGCGCGCAGCTTCTCGGCGAGCGTGCCCTGCGGCGTGAATTCGAGCTCGAGTTCGCCGGCCAGGTACTGGCGCTCGAACTCCTTGTTCTCGCCGACGTACGACGAGATCATCTTCTTGATCTGGCGCGTTTCCAGCAGCAGGCCGAGACCGAAGCCGTCGACGCCTGCGTTGTTGCTGATGCAGGTGATGCCCTTGATGGCGGAATCGCGCAGCGCCGCGATCAGCGCCTCGGGAATCCCGCACAGGCCGAAGCCGCCCACCGCGAAGGTCTGTCCGTCGCGGACGATCCCTTCCAGCGCGGCGGCCGCGCTTGGATAGACTTTGTTCATCTGTTTGTCCCTTCCTCTATGGAAACCAGCAAAACCGGTTCACGCGCCCATTGGGCCGCAAGCCCGCCGCATCATTCTATGCATGCACGGCGATACCTGCGTCGAGGCGCGCTGTTTTTATATCGCGGCAAACCGCCGCGAGATGCCTGAAAGGGTACGATGCGGCGCGGATGCGGCACAATACGCAAAAATACATAAGCATTTGCCTCCGCTTGCCTGCGCCATGCCCGCTCTCGACTACCAGACTGCCTTTCACCTCGCGCCGCTCGGCCTCGTGATGTCGCGCGACCGTGTGATCGAGGACTGCAACGACGCGCTGGCGTCGATCTTCCGCTGCGCGCGGGCCGACCTCATCGGAAAGTCGTACGAGGTGCTCTATCCGTCGCCGGACGAATTCCAGCGCATCGGCGAGCGCATCTCGCGCGTGATGATCGCGAACGGCACCTACGCCGATGACAGAATCATGAAACGGGCCGACGGCGAGCTGTTCTGGTGCCATGTGACGGGCCGCGCGGTCGACCGCACCGCACCGCTCGCGGCCGGCGTCTGGACCTTCGAGGACCTGAGCGCGACGCGCCGGGTCGCCGTCGAGCTGACGCCACGCGAACGCGAGATCGCCGCGCAGCTCGCGACCGGCAAGACCAGCAAGCAGATCGGCCGCATGCTCGACATCAGTTCGCGCACGGTCGACATCTATCGGGCGCGGCTGATGCGCAAGTACGGCACGAACAATACGCCGGAATTGGTGCAGCGCCTGCTCGGCCAGTAAAACGTGCCCCGGAATGGCAATCGGCCGCGTGAAGCGGCCGATTCGGGAGAACCTCGGGAAATGGCGACACACCGGCGCCCCGGGCGCCGGCTTCGGCACTGCCGCGCTCAGCCGACCTTCGCCGCGAGCGCCCGCTCGATCGTATCGCGCAGCAGTTCCGGCAGCGGCACCGATTTGCCGAGCGCGTAGTCGACCCACACACAGCGTGCGTTGCCGCGCGCATAGACGTGCTGCGGATCATCGGCGCGCGTGAGCTCGAAACCGGTGTCGAAGCTGCTGCGGCCCGGCTTCGCGGCCGACATCCTCGCGATCACGTCGCCCGGGTAGTGCAGTTGCTTCAGGAACTCCATCGACGCCGTGACGATCACGGGCCCCTGCCCCTCGCCGTTGCCGCCCGCGATGCCGAGTTCCTCGAACCACGAGATCCGGACCTGTTCCATGTAGCGGAAATAGACCGTGTTGTTCACGTGGCCGAACGCATCCATGTCGCCCCAGCGGATCGGCATCGACATTTCAAATACGGGGGAATATTCGCTCATTACAGTCTTCTTTGTTGCTGAATGTCATCCACTCAGGCGAGGCCGAAGCCGTCGTCGGCGGAGATAATCGAGCCATTGATGAACTGCGACTCGTCGGCCGCGAGCAGCAACAACAGCCCGTCGAGATCCTGCGGCTTGCCGACGCGCCGGCGCGGCAGCATCGACTGCAGCTTCTGGCCCTGCTCGGTTTCCCACAGGTAATGATTGATTTCGGTATCGATATAGCCCGGACAGATCGCGTTGACGTTGATCCCGTGGCGGCCCCATTCGAGCGCCATCGCACGCGTCATCTGCACGACCGCCGACTTGCTCATCGCATACAGCCCGATCTGCGGAAACACGCGCAGGCCGGCCACCGACGCGATGTTGATGATCCGGTAAGGCGGCTTGCCGTTGCCGTTCGCGCGCATGATCATCCGCTTCGCGACTTCCTGCGCGACGAAAAACGCGCCGCGCGTGTTGGTATCGAATACGAACTCGAAATCGGCCGGCGTGACGTCGACGAGCTTCTGCATCGTCGAGACGCCCGAATTGTTCACGAGGATGTCGATCGTGCCGGCTTCCGTCTCTGCGTGCGCGATGGCCGCCTTGATGCTCTGCACGTCGGTGACGTCGAGCGACACGACGTGCGCGGCACCGCCCGCCGCCTCGATCTCGGCGCGCAACTCCTTCAGGCGCTCGACGCGGCGGCTCGCGAGCACGACCTTCGCGCCGGCCTGCGACAGCACCTGTGCAAAGCGTTGCCCGAGGCCGCTCGATGCGCCCGTGACCAACGCGACCTTGCCTTCCAGATTGATCGATCGACCCATTGCACATCCCCTTTCGATGTCGTTTCGCCGCCGCGGGCGCCCTGTCCCACGCAGCATAACCCTAGCACAAAAAATAGAACGATCGTGCTAATCTATTCGCATGCTGTTGCGGCAAGCGTTTCGTTTCGCAGACAATACGCTCCCGAATAAAAGCATTCTAACGGTTAGAGGAACGCCAATGACCCCCGCAAGCCTCATCGAGCAATACGGCCCGCGCGAATCGATGGAATACGACGTCGTGATCGTCGGCGGCGGCCCCGCCGGGCTGTCTGCGGCGATCCGGC